>JAFSKP010000155.1 GCA_017448905.1 Bacteroidales bacterium
ACCTTAAACCTTAAACTTTACCCCCTTGTCCTATTTCACTCACCTCCATGTACACTCGCACTTCTCCATCCTCGACGGAATGTCGAAAGTGCCCGACTTGATAAAGAAATGCAAAAAAAACGGGATGTATGCCATGGCTTTGACAGACCATGGCAACATGTTTGGCATCAAGGAACTGGTGGACAACGCCAAGAAGGAAAACGGCAAGGTCAAGGATCAAATCAAGGAAATTGAAAGTTTAAAGCAGAAAATTGAAAATGGTGAGTACGAAGAGCCGCTAAACGATGACGCCAAGGCCGCCAAACTCGCCGAACTCAACTCCCAACTCTCAACTCTCAACTCCCAATTCTTCAAGCCCATCATCGGAATCGAGGCCTATTGTGCCCATCGCACCCTCTACGACAAGGATGCCAACGTCAAGGAACGTGACCCCGAGACGGGCAAGGACCGTATCGCCGACCGCGGAGGATGGCATCTCATCCTCTTGGCAAAGAACAAACAAGGCTACCTTAATCTATGTAAGCTCAGTTCGATAGCTTTTACCGACGGCTACTTTTATTCGCCTCGTATCGACCATAATGTGCTGGAAAAGTACCATGAAGGCATCATCTGCTGCTCTGCTTGCATCGGCGGCGAGATACCGCAGCTTATCCTGAAAGGCGACATTGATGCTGCCGAGAAGGCGGTTGTATGGTTCAAGAACCTCTTTGGCGACGACTTCTACCTGGAGATGCAACGCCATAAGACCGACAAGCCCAATGCGGCATACGATACCTATCCAAAGCAGCAGCAGGTCAACGAATATCTGGTTCGGTTCGCCAGAAAATATGACATCAAGCTGATTGCCACCAACGATGTCCATTTCGTCGAAGAGGAGCATGGCGAGGCCCACGACCGTCTCATCTGTCTCAGCACCGGCAAGGACTTCGACGACCCGAACCGTCTGCACTACACAAAACAGGAATGGCTAAAATCGCCCGACGAGATGGCGGCCATCTTTTCTGACTATCCCGAGGCATTGGAAAACACACGCGAGATTGCCGACAAGGTTGAGGTCTACAGTATCGACAGTGACCCCATCATGCCGGTGTTCGACATACCTGCGTCGTTCGGCAGCGAGGAGGAGTACCGCAGCCGCATCACTGAACAGGAGCTCTTCGACGAGTTTACACGTAACGAGAAGGGCGAAGTGGTGATGAAGCAGGAGGATGCCGAAAAGAAAATCAAGAAGCTTGGGGGCTACAACAAGCTTTATCGCATCAAGTTCGAAGCCGACTACCTGGAACATCTTGTCTGGCAGGGTGCTCGCAAGCGTTACCTGTCCGACCGCTCTGACCTGTCCGACGCGTCCGACATCAAGGCAGCCCTCACCGAGGAGCAGCGCGAGCGCATCGTTTTTGAGCTTCACACCATCAAGACTATGGGATTCCCTGGCTATTTCCTCATAGTGGCCGACTACATACGCGGCGCACGTGAAGAACTCGGCGTCAGCGTGGGCCCCGGGCGTGGCTCCGCAGCGGGCAGCGTCGTCGCCTACTGCTTGTGGATTACCGATATAGACCCACTGAAATATGACCTCCTGTTTGAGCGTTTCCTCAACCCGGACCGTATCTCGCTGCCTGATATCGACGTCGACTTCGACGATGCCGGTCGCGGCAAAGTCCTCGATTGGATTACAGATAAATACGGAAAAGAGAAAGTAGCCCATATCATAACCTACGGCACTATGGCCAGCAAGTCGGCCATCGCCGATGTGGCTCGTATACAGAAGATACCACTCTCTACGGTGGCTCAGATCAAGAGCTATATACCCGACCGCGGCTTCCCCGACAGTGTCAAGGACGAGAAAGGCAAGTCGCCAAAAGTGAACCTCAAGAATTGCTACAAGTATGTCCCCGAGTTGCGCGAGATCATGGAAGGCACAGACCAGTCACTCAAAGAGGTGCTGACTTACGCCGAGGAACTGGAGGACACCAACCGCCAGACCGGCATCCATGCCTGTGGCGTCATCATCGGTGCCGACGACCTCACCAACTTCGCCCCCATGTGCACCATCAAGGATAAGGAGAGCGGCGAGGATGTGCTGGTGACGCAGTACGACGGTCATGTAGTCGAGACTGTGGGACTTATCAAGATGGACTTCCTCGGCCTCAAGAACCTCAGCATCATCAAGGATGCCATCAAGAATATCAAGAAACGTCACGGCATTGAGATTGATATCGACCATATACCCATCGACGATGAGCAGACCTATCAGCTCTTCTGCGACGGCAACACCGTCGGTACATTCCAGTTCGAGTCCGCCGGCATGCAGAAATATTTACGTGAACTCAAGCCCCATGTCTTCGAGGACCTTATCGCCATGAATGCCCTCTACCGTCCAGGCCCCATGGAATATATCCCCGACTTTATCGACCGCAAGCTGGGTCGCAAGCCGGTGGAATACGACATTCCCTGTATGGAGAAATATCTGAAGGACACTTACGGCATCACCGTCTACCAGGAGCAGGTCATGCTCCTCTCGCGCCAGTTGGCAGGATTCACTCGTGGACAGAGTGATACCCTTCGCAAGGCCATGGGCAAGAAGCAGATAGAGAAGATGAACGAGCTTGAGGTGCTCTTCTACGAAGGAGGCGAAAAGAACGGTCATCCGCACGATATCCTCAACAAGATTTGGGAGGACTGGAAGAAGTTCGCCTCATACGCCTTCAACAAGTCGCACGCCACCTGCTACTCGTGGGTGGCCTACCAGACGGCCTATCTCAAGGCTCATTATCCTGCCGAGTATATGGCTGCTGTGATGACCTCGTCGCTCAGCGACATCACGCGTGTCACCGAGCTTATGGAGGACTGCCGCAAGAACAAGATAGAGATTCTCGCCCCCTGTGTCAACGAGTCGGATATTGATTTCTCCGTCAACGAAAAAGGGCAGATACGCTTCGGACTCAGCGCCATCAAGGGTATGGGCGAGGCGGCGGCGCAGGCCATCATCGATGAGCGCGAGGCGCATGGATCATTTGCCGACATCTTCGACCTGCTCGACCGTATCGACATGAAAGCCCTCAACCGCAAGAATCTCGAGGTGCTTGTCAAGTCGGGAGCTATGGATCAGCTGAAGGGCCTCCACCGTGCACAGTACATGTACAAGGATGTCGACAGCGAGAACGCCCCCACCTACCTTGAGAAGCTCATACGTTGGCAGAACCGCAAGCGTGAGGCCGCCAGCATGTCGCAAATGTCCATCTTCGACATGTCGGACGAAATAAAAGCCGAGGACCACCCGCAGCCCCCAGAGTGCGAGCCATGGACCAGTGTGGAGCAATGCAACTATGAGAAAGAGGTGGTGGGATTCTACCTCTCAGGTCATCCCCTCGATGACTACAAATATGAGATGGAGAATTTTGTGACTATAAAGGTGAGTCAGCTCGCAGACCTCGAGTCGCTGGTTTCTCGCAGGGAAGTGCGCTTTGGAGGCATCGTCACTGCTGCCATGTCGGGTATCTCGCAGAAGACGGGTCGCCCATACGGTTCGATGACCATCGAGGACTATGACGGCTCGTATGAGCTGCGTCTTTTCGGTGAGGATGGCGTGAAATACAGGGAGTACTGCCAGAAAGGACTCTTCGTGTTCGTCAAAGCAGAAATAAAGCAGTACACTATCAAGAAGGATGGTGTCGAAAGCAAGAGCCCGGCACGCATATACATCGACCGAATAATGCCCTTGGGCGACGTGGTGACGCAGTTCACCAAGAGCATCAATTTCCATATCGACATACGCAGCCTTGACGAGGACTTCTGTACACGCCTCAAAAAACTGGCACACCAGAACCGCGGCAAAACCAAGCTAACTGTCAATGTCGACGACAAGGAACACGAGATGTCGCTCTTCATGTCGTCGAACGAGATGAGCGTCGACCCGAGCCTGTTCCTTGTTTTGCTGAAAAATATGCCCGAAGTCTATGGCATCAAGTTGAATAATAAGTGACCAGTGAATAGCGGACAGTGAATAGTGACAATTAAAGCAAAATTATATACCGAAGTACCTCTGGAAGTTGCGTCGTTCAGAATCGATCATTCGGATTCCATCTTCCTTCTTGGCTCATGCTTCACCGAGAACATCGGCAAGCGGCTGGCGGAGTTCGGCTTCCAGACGATGATGAACCCATTCGGCATCCTCTACAACCCTCTGTCGATGGCGATAGCGATGTCCTATTGCCTAGACGACAAGAGGATAGGGGAGGAGAGCCTTGTTTTCCACGACGACCTCTGGCATTCGTGGCTCCATCATGGTGCTTTCTCGCGCCGCGACAAGCAGGAGTGTCTAGACGCCTGCAACCATGCCATCAGCGACGCCCACCAATTCCTCCAGACCTGCAACACTATAATCATCACTTTCGGCTCCGCCTGGTACTACCGACTGAAATGTACCCATCAGCGTCCCGCAGATGGGAAAAGTGCATGTGAACTGCGTGGAGAAAACAAAAGCATGGACCCCGGTGGACCGATGCTGCGAACTCACAATTCACAATTCACGACTCACGATTCACAATTTCACACCATTGTCGCCAACTGCCACAAAGTCCCTGCTTCCAACTTCGAGAAACGTCTCGCTACAGTAGAAGAGGCGGTGAATGCCTGGACTCCGCTTTTGGAACGACTTCTCGAAAAAGGAGTGCGTATCATCTTTACCGTCAGCCCCGTCCGCCACCAAGCATACGGTGCCCACGGCAACCAGTTGGGCAAGGCTGTCCTCCTCCTCGCCATCGACCAACTCAATTCACAATCCACATCTCACAATTCACAATTAGCCTATTTCCCCGCATACGAGATTGTGACTGACGAGCTGCGCGACTACCGCTTCTATGCCGACGACATGGCGCATCCATCCGCGTTGGCGGAACAGATAGTATGGAGGCGTTTCCAAGAGACCTTTATGAATCAAGAAACCATTGACCGTTGCATCGACTATGAGAAAATGATTCGCCGCAACGCTCACCGACCGCTGCATTAGATAATAGAAAGATGATAATCGGTGTTTTGCGGCGACAGTCAGACGCGTAGGCACCGTGCCTGCGGTCAAACAAAATGCAATAAAGAAATAACATATTAACACAATGAAGAACATCGCATTGGTTATGGGTGGCTTCTCTGGCGAGCACCAGATTTCAATCAACAGCGGCTGCCAGGTCTATGAGTCGCTCGACAGGAATAAATATAATGTGTATAAAATTGTCGTTGGCGACCTGAAAGATGGTGTCATCGACCGCCAGAACTGGTACTGGCTCGCCGACGACGGCAAGCATCGTCCCATTGAACGTGCAGATTTCACGGTGACCGACAACGGTGAGAAAATCCACTTTGACCTCGCTTTCATTATCGTCCATGGCAATCCCGGCGAGAATGGGGTTCTACAGGGCTATTTTGACCTTCTCGGCATAAAATACACTACCTGTGGATTCTACACCTCGGCGCTGACTTTCAACAAGGGTTATTGCAATCCTGTTGTGAAAAGTTTCGATATCGTACGTGTTGCGGACTCTATGATGCTCTATGGTGACCAACCTTTCGACGAGAAGGGGATTGTCGAGAGACTGGGACTACCTCTTTTTGTCAAGCCGGCATCGGGAGGCAGCAGTGTGGCAACGACTAAAGTCAAAAGGGCTGAAGACCTGATGCCAGCTATCCGTGAGGCATTCATGGAAGACAATGCTGTGCTTGTAGAACAGTTTGTGCCAGGACGTGAGTTCGACTGCGGAGTGATGAAATACAAGGGTAAGAAGTTTGTATTCCCAATCACTGAAATCATCCCTCTGGGCGACCATGAGTTCTTCGACTACGCTGCAAAGTATGACGGCTTCTCGAACGAGGTCACGCCTGCCGAAGTGGAAGAGGTCATCGCGGAAGAGATTCAGGATGTCTCTTCGCGGCTGTACGACCTGCTGGATTGTCACGGCGTGGTACGTTTCGACTACATTTGCGACACCCAAGAAAAGAAACTCACCTTCCTCGAGGTCAACACTATCCCCGGTCAAAGCGCAGAGAGCATCGTTCCCAAGCAGGCTCGCGCCATGGGCATCAGCACTGTGCAGCTCTACGAGATGATAATTGAAGATGCTCTCGGTACGCAGACATCCTCGCCCGGGGTGGTGACCTGTGACGAGTGAACGGCGATTAGTGACCAGTGATTGGTGATCAGATAGATGCCACCGCATGGTTTCGGTTTTCATTTTTCAAATTCCAACTTTTAAATGGATAACGCAATTCTAAAAAACCTTCGTGAGCGTCGAAGTGTACGCTCTTTCAAGCCGGAACAGATAACCGACGAGGAACTGACGGCAGTCCTTGAAGCCGGCACATACGCCCCCACGGGGATGAACCTCCAAGACCCATGGATTGTGGCTGTACAGAACCCTGACATTATTGCGCGTCTGGTACGGCTGAACAAGCAGTTCACCCAGCAGGAGGGCAACCCCTACTATGATGCACCGACTATAGTACTGGTCTTCGCGTCGCGTCCCGAGAAGTGGAAAAACGGTATGGCAGACGGCTCGCTTGTGCTTGGCAACATGATGAATGCAGCCCACGCTATCGGCCTGGGCTCTTGCTGGATAAACCGTGAACGTGAGATGTTCGACACCATAGAAGGCAAGGAACTCATGAGGCAACTCGGTCTGCCTGATGACTTGATGGGTGTGGGTGCCCTCTCGCTGGGCTATCCGGCAGTCCCTTCGCGTCCCGCCCGTCCCCGCAAGGAGAATTATTACAGGATAGTCAAATAGTCGATCCTGTTTGATGTTCAACGTTTCTCTTTTACATCTTCACATCGTCAAATCTTTACATTCTCATATCTTTACAACTAATGAACTCACAAACAGCCGATTTGCTTCGCAGACATGCCGAACATTATGAGACGGCAGATTTTCTCGTCGGAGATCCCTCATGGTGGATGCATCAGGTGTCTGGTGCCGAGAACCAAGAGGCGTTGGCGTTTCTTGCCTCCTGTCTGAGCTATGGCAGCCGCAAGCAGTTCATGCCCAAGATAGGACAGATGCTGGAATGGTCAGGCGGCGAGATGCACCGTTGGATAGTTGACGGTGGTTTCGAAGAGCTTTTGCCTGAAGATGATAAACGTTGTTACTACAGGCTGTACACGAAAGGATGTATGAACGCCCTGCTTCGCGCTTGCAAGTGTATGCTGAAGGAATACGGCACCATGGGCTGTTTCGTGCGACGCAACGCCACCGACGGTTTTTCTGCCTTGCATTCGTTGAGTGCCTACTTCTTTTCGCACGGTGCCAGCAACGTTGTGCCCAAGGATGTCACGTCGGCATGCAAACGGCTCTGCATGTTCCTGCGCTGGATGGTGCGCGACCACTCTCCTGTCGATCTGGGCTTATGGCATGATTTTATCGACAAGCGCACTCTGATTATGCCCCTCGACACACATGTCATGCAACAGGCCGTGAAATTGGGCCTTCTCTCGTGCAGCACTGCCTCTATGTCGGCTGCTCGTCGCCTCACGGCATCGCTCACCGAGGTTTTCCCCGACGACCCGTTGCGAGGAGATTTCGCACTTTTCGGATATGGAGTTGAAAACGATTGAACGTTTTGTCGAAAAAAATTACAGCACATTGTTGTTGATTCAAAAAAAAGTTGTAATTTAGCGGTGTGAAAGAAGTGCGTTTGAAGCACTTCGGTTTAGTAATAAATGATTAAAAGTTAATAATATGGAAGCAAAAAAGTCACAGAAAGCAGACCTTGAAAAAAAGAAAGGACTGTTTATCGAAATTGGTTTGGTGACGATTCTTGCGTTAGTTCTTGTCGCTTTCAACCTTCGCAGCACAGAGAAATCGGATAGCGGTCTTGCCGTCCAGATGATCAGTGAGGAGATGGAGGAGGAAATCATCCAGACCGAGGAGGAGCAGCAGCAGGAACCTGAGCCCGAGCCTGAGCAGCCCGAGCCGGAAGTCACCACAGAGCTTGAAGTCGTTGACAACGACGCTGAGATCGAGAACGAGCTCGGTATAGTCGATGCCGGCGACGACGCCAACAAGCAGCAGCAGGAAATTGTCACTGTCGATGTTGGAGGCGAGGAGGAAGTCCAAGAAGAAGAGATTTTCGTCTTCGTCGAGAAATATCCCGAGTACCCGGGTGGTGAGGCTGCCTTGTACGAGTACCTCAACAAAAGCATCCAGTATCCCGAAATGGCTCGCGACAATGGCATCACCGGCACGGTGGTCATCAAGTTCGTCGTCGAGAAGGACGGGAGCATCACCAAGGCCTCCATTCTGCGTGAGATTGGCGGTGGTTGCGGCAAGGAAGCTCTTCGTGTCGTCAACGCCATGCCAAAATGGAAACCTGGTCAGCAGAGCGGAAAGGCCGTGCGTACTGAGTTTACCTTACCCGTCCAGTTCCAACTGCAGTAACCAGACTCTTATTTCGGAATTTGAATCTCGATATTTGAATTTCGAATTAAACGGTTAGAAACACAAAGGCGGACATTATGTTCGCCTTTTTTGATGCCTTTCTGGTCCGTCACTAATCACTAATCACCATTCACTAATCACTTGATCTCAGTTAATAATCTATCAGTTCAATTCACCGGCGTAAACCTTTTCGACGGTGTCACCTTCAATATTTCAGACCGTGACCGCGTTGGCCTTGTCGGGAAAAACGGAGCCGGCAAGTCCACTCTGCTCAAGATTCTATGTGGTCAGCAAGAGCCGGAGACAGGTACAATCATTGTGGCATCAGGACAGACGATAGGCTACTTGCCACAGGAGATGATACCCGACGCGGTGGGTACTGTCCTTCAGGAAACCATGACAGCCTTCGAGCAGATTGACCGATTGGAGAAACTCCAGGATCGTCTTTCGATGGAGGTTGCCGAACGCACCGACTATGAGTCGACGGACTATGAGCGGCTACTTATGCGGCTTCATGATGTGACGGAACAGATTACTATGCTTGGCGGCAGCGGACGGCAAGAACAGGCTGAAAAGGTACTGCTCGGACTCGGATTCAGGCATGGCGACTTCGGCCGGCTTGTCGGCGAGTTTAGTGGTGGCTGGCAGATGCGTGTCGAATTGGCCAAACTGTTGCTCAAGCACCCGGATTACCTGTTGCTTGACGAGCCTACCAACCACCTCGACATAGAGTCAATCCAGTGGCTCGAGAACTACCTTTCGACCTACTCGGGTGCTGTGGTGCTTGTCTCACACGACCGCACTTTCCTCGACAACATCACTAAACGCACTATCGAGATAACTGCCGGAAGAATATATGATTACAAGGTGTCTTATTCGGAATATGTGGTGCAGATGCAGGAACGCCGTGCCTCGCAGATGGCATCTCTCACCAACCAGCAACGCCAGGTGGCACAAATCGAGGCTTTCATCGAGCGTTTCCGCTACAAGGCTACCAAGTCGAAGCAGGTGCAGTCGCGCATCAAGATGCTAGAGCGCATGGAAGAGATAAAGGTTGACGAGGTCTCCACCGAGAGCATCCGCTTTCAGTTTCCGCCTGCGCCGCATAGCGGAAAGATTGTCATGGAGGCTTCGCATCTCGGCAAGGCGTATGGCGACAACCAGGTGTTTGACAATGTGGATTATATCGTTACATATGGCAGCAAGCTGGCTTTCGTGGGCCGTAACGGCGAGGGAAAGTCGACAATGGCGAAAATAATTGTTGGCGAGCTGAACGACTATACAGGATGCTTCCGTCTCGGCCAGGGCGTACAGATAGGCTATTATGCCCAGAACCAGGCCGCCATGCTCAACGGCGAGAAGACCGTCTTCGAGACTATCGACGATGCCGCCGTCGGCGACATCCGTCCAAAGATACGCAATATCCTTGGCTCGTTCCTTTTTGATGACGATGATATCGAGAAGAAGGTCAAGGTACTGTCGGGTGGCGAAAAGGCACGACTGGCTCTTGCCAAATTGTTGCTGACTCCTTGCAACCTGCTGGTCCTTGACGAGCCTACCAATCACCTCGATATGGATTCGAAGGATGTGCTGAAGAACGCTCTCCTGCAATATAAGGGAACGCTCATTGTCGTGTCGCATGACCGCGATTTCCTGCAAGGACTCACCGACTCACTCTACGAGTTCCGCGACGGTGGCGTGCATGAGTTCAAGGGCGACATCTTCGAGTTCCTTGAGCAGCGGCAACTTGACCATCTAAAGGATTTGGAGACAACAAAAAAACAGCATGCGGCAGAGCCTCAAGCGGTGTCACAAAACAAGCTCAACTACCAGCAGTCGAAAGAACGAGAGCGAGAACTGCGAAAACTTCGTTCGGCTGTCGAAAAAATAGAACTGGAAATCTCTGAACTTGAATCCACTATTGCCGATAAGGAAACAAAACTGTCATCGGGTGATGCATCTGTGACTGTTGACGCAACATTCTATACTGAATATCAAGCTTTGAAAGATAAACTTGAAGAACGCTTGTCGGCTTGGGAAGACGCGACCATAGCCCTTGAAGAGTTCGAAAGCCGATAATAGTTTTCACATTTCACTTTTCATATTATCTCCCCCACGAGTCGCGGTCGAGGCTGCGGTAGGTGATGGCTTCCTGCAGGTGGTGGGTCTGGATGTCGGGGCTGCTTTCGAGGTCGGCGATGGTGCGGCTGACGCGAAGGATGCGGTCGTAGGCGCGAGCCGACAGTCCCAGCCGTTCCATTGCCTGCTCCATGATATGGCGGCACTCGTTGGTGAGTTGGCAGTGCTGGCGCGTCAGACGGCTGGTCATCTGGGCGTTGCAGTGGATGCCAGGATTGCCTTTGAAGCGTTCGGTCTGTATGGCCCGTGCCGCCATGACGCGCTGCCTGATGTCGGCACTACTCTCTGTGGGGAGTGAACTACCCAAGTCTGTGACGGGAACAGGAGTGACTTCGATGTGAATATCTATTCGGTCCATCAGAGGGCCGCTGACTTTGTTCATATAGCGTCGTGCGGCACCGGCAGGACAGGTGCATTCTATAGTCGGATGGTTGTAATAGCCACAGGGACAAGGGTTCATTGCGGCGATAAGCATGAAGGCAGCGGGGTATTCGATAGTCATCTTGGCACGGCTGATGGTGATGCGTCGCTCCTCCATGGGCTGTCGCAGCACTTCGAGAGCGGTGCGCTTGAACTCGGGCAGCTCGTCGAGGAAAAGCACGCCATTGTGTGCCAGACTTATCTCTCCCGGGGCGGGGTTGGAGCCTCCGCCACAGAGACCGGCATCGGAAACAGTGTGGTGCGGCGAGCGGAAAGGACGTATGGAAATGAGCGAGTCTTCTTTGCGCATCTTGCCCGCCACGGAATATATCTGGGTCGTCTCCAACGACTCGCCGAGCGACAGGGGAGGCAGTATGCTTGGCATACGCTTGGCGAGCATGGTCTTGCCGCTACCTGGAGGACCTACGAGAATGACGTTGTGCGAACCCGCAGCGGCAATCTCGAGGGCTCGTTTCACATCCGACTGCCCTTTCACGTCGGCAAAGTCGAACTCGTAGTTGTTCAGTGAGTTGGCAAATTCGGCGCGGGTATCGACGATGGTGGGCTCTATACTTTTCTTGCCATTGAAGAAATCGATGACCTCGCGCAGCGTCTTTGCGCCATAGACATCCAGATTGTTGACGATGGCGGCTTCGCGTGCATTGGAGGCGGGAACAATGAGCCCTTTGCAGTGGCGTCGGCGGGCTTCTATGGCAATAGGCAGTGCACCGCGGATGGGCCGCAGGGAACCGTCCAACCCCAGCTCGCCCATGATGACATACTCTTCCAGCATTCCGTTTTCGATGTCGCCATTGGCTCCGAGAATGCCTATCGCTATTGTGAGGTCGTAGGCGGTTCCCTCTTTCTTGAGGTCTGCGGGGGCGAGATTGATGATTATCTTCTTGCCAGGGATCCTGTATCCGGTCTGTTCGAAAGCAGATGTTATGCGTTGAGTGCTTTCTTTCACTGCGTTGTCGGGCAACCCTACCATGCTGAAGCCTACGCCTGAACAGATGTTCACTTCGACGGTGACAGCCATTGCGTTAACTCCGATTATGGCACTTCCGTATGTCTTTACAAGCATAAGACGAGACTGTTGTTATCTTTATTTTTGCTGTGGGATGTAATGTTTCAGGTTCAGTAACTCAAAACGTTGAACGCATTCTTTATGTGGTGGATTTCGGTTTTGCCATTGTTGGTGACTATTGAGATGATGTCGAAGCGTACAGGTTCTTGGCGTTCGTGGGTGCACACATATTTGTCGGCTGCCCAGATGAGCATCTGTCTTTTCCGGTGATCCACCGCTTCTTCGGGCTCTGTAATGTCGTTGTTGGAACGCGTCTTGACTTCCACGATGGCTATCTCGTTGTCCTTGTAGGCTATTATGTCAATTTCATGTCGCTTTGCCCTGTAGTTGCGCTCCAGAATCAAATACCCCTCTTCTTCCAAGTATTCCACGGCGGTCTGCTCTCCCATGGCACCCAGGGCATTGGCTTTTTGCCGTTTTTTTTTTGAGCTGGTCGTCATGTTGCTTTCAAGAGCCATTTGCAATTGCTTTTTGAACTGTGGAGTCGAAAAAGAAGGCTGTCGGATGCCTATAATGTTCTGTGTTATATGATGTTGATGTGGGTGAGTCTCCGCCAACCCCGGTGCAAAAATACATTTTTTTGCGATTTCCATAAAAAACAGCTTGCATGAAAAGCCATAAAGGGAATAACCTGCTCTAATGCAATCGTGACAGGAGCGTTTTCTGCAAACAGGTGTCGTATTCAGTGTATTAATCCAATTTCCTGATTCTTAATTTTATAAACAGGATTATGTTTGAAATCCGTTTCTAAATGCTGTTTTTTTTTAACTGTTTGAAAAAAATAACGTATTTTTGCATTTTTAAAAACCTTTTCTTTTATGAGAATTTCTGTTGCAGGTACCGGCTATGTCGGCCTTTCAATCGCCACCCTGTTGGCTCAACATAATGAAGTTACCGCCGTGGATGTTGTCCCCGAGCGTGTCGACCTTGTCAACAACAGGAAGTCGCCCATTCAGGACGACTATATCGAAGATTATCTTGCCAATAAGCCGTTGAATATCAAAGCCACCCTTGATCAGGCTGCTGGCTATCGCGACGCTGAATTTGTTGTCATTGCCGCTCCGACAAACTACGACAGCCAGAAGAACTTCTTCGATACGTCGGCTGTAGAGTCGGTCATTGACGCTGTCCTGGAGGTGAACCCTAATGCCGTAATGGTTATCAAGAGTACAATCCCTGTGGGCTATACCCGTTCACTCTATGCACGCTACGCGCGTAAAGGGGTGAAACGCTTTAACCTGCTGTTCTCTCCTGAGTTTCTGCGTGAGAGCAAGGCTCTCTACGACAACCTCTACCCGTCGAGAATCATTGTCGGCATCCCAAAGATGATGGACGGCGAGGAGTATATGGAAGAGAATGAAGCCATCAAGGCTCTCACCGACATCGAATGGCTGACGAGCCGAGCCCATGTCTTCGCGAAACTCCTTCAGGAGGCGGCAATCAAGGAGGATGTACCCACCCTCTTCATTGGCATGAAAGAGGCAGAGGCTGTGAAATTATTCGCCAATACCTACCTCGCCCTTCGTGTGAGCTACTTCAATGAACTGGATACTTATGCCGAAATGAAGGGCCTTGACACCCAGGCTATCATCGACGGTGTGTGCCTTGATCCCCGCATCGGCTCGCATTACAACAACCCGAGTTTCGGCTATGGCGGATACTGTCTGCCTAAGGACACCAAGCAGCTTCTCGCCAACTATGAGGATGTGCCGCAGAACATGATGAGCGCCATCGTTGAGAGCAACCGCACACGCAAGGATTTCATAGCCGACCGGGTTTTGGAGCGTGCCGGCTACTACACGGCTTCCAGCAGTTTCGACACCTCTCGCGAGAAGGAGGTCGTTGTCGGTGTTTACCGTCTGACGATGAAGTCCAACTCCGACAATTTCAGGCAGAGCGCCATCCAGGGAATCATGAAGCGCATCAAGGCCAAGGGTGCCAAGGTCATCATCTATGAGCCTACGTTGGAGAACGGCACCACCTTCTTCGGCAGCGAGGTGGTCAACGACCTCGCCGCTTTCAAAGCGATGAGCAAGGCAATCATTGCTAACCGCTATGATACCTGTCTTGACGATGTCGCCGACAAGGTATACACCCGCGACATCTTCAAGCGCGACTAATCCACCCTTACCCATTTTCCACACAATTCAGGAACAGATGAAAAACATTTTAGTCACTGGTTCGGCTGGTTTCATCGGCGCTAATGTGGTGAAACGCCTGTTCGGCGAACTGGAGGGTGCCGTCATCGTGGGCATCGACAACATGAATGCCTATTACGATGTGTCGTTGAAAGAGTACCGCCTCCGTGAGCTTGAGACCCTCAATTCTGAAAATCCGCGCAACGCATGGACATTCGTGAGGGGTTCCATTGCCGATAGGGAGCTTGTGGACAGACTGTTCGCAGAATATGGCTTCGACACGGTAGTGAACCTGGCGGCACAGGCAGGCGTGCGCTATTCCATAGAGAATCCTGACGTCTATATCGAAAGCAACATCATTGGATTCTACAACATCCTTGAAGCCTGTCGCCACCACCCTGTCGAACACCTGGTCTACGCAAGCTCCAGCAGCGTCTATGGAGGCAACAAGAAAGTGCCGTTCAGCGTCGACGACCGTGTGGACAATCCTGTGAGCCTCTATGCGGCCACCAAGAAAAGCAACGAGCTGTTCGCACATTGCTACAGCAAGCTCTACAACATCCCTTCTACCGGGCTTCGTTTCTTTACCGTATATGGGCCTGCCGGGAGGCCTGACATGGCCTATTTCGGTTTCACCAACAAACTCCTGAAAGGGGAGAACATACAGATATACAACTATGGCAACTGCCGTCGCGACTTCACATATGTCGACGACATCGTGGAGGGTATTGTGCGTGTGATGGCCAAGGCCCCGGCGAAAAGCGTTGGCGACGACGGACTGCCTATTCCACCGTATGCTGTGTATAACATCGGCGGCGGCCAGCCGGAGAACCTGCTCGACTTTGTCCAGATACTCCAGGAAGAACTGGTCCGTTCAGGTGTATTGCCTGCCGACTATGACTTTGAGGCACATAAGCAGCTTGTCCCGATGCAGGCTGGCGACGTACCCGTCACCTACGCCGATGCTACGGCCCTGGAGCGAGACTTCGGCTTCACACCCAAGACAACACTTCGCGAAGGACTACGCCGCTTCGCCGAGTGGTATAAGGAATACTATGGTTGACGAGACCTCTGTGATTCTGCATCTTTCAGTTCCATTTGTATGTAGTGAAAAACAAGTGAAAAAACAATAAATCATAATACCGACAATGAGCGTTTTTAAGGACAAAACCCTCCTCATCACCGGAGGTACAGGCAGTTTCGGCAATGCCGTGCTGCGCAGATTTTTGGACAGCGACATCAAGGAGATACGCATCCTGAGCCGCGACGAGAAGAAACAGGACGATATGCGCCACTTTCTGCAGGCACAGCGTCCTGATGTCTTCAACAAGGTGAAATTCTATATCGGCAATGTGCGTCAGCGCGAGGCTGTCGATTTTGCCATGAACGGTGTCGACTACGTGTTCAGCGCCGCCGCTCTGAAGCAGGTGCCGAGCTGCGAATTCTTCCCGATGGAGGCTGTGCGCACCAATGTGGAAGGAACCAACAATGTACTTCTGAGTGCCATAGCTCATGGTGTGAAGAATGTCGTGGTGCTGTCGACGGACAAGGCTGCCTATCCAATCAACGCCATGGGCATCAGCAAAGCCATGATGGAGAAGGTGGCTATTGCACAGGGACGCGCCCTTGGCGAAGGTGCAGCCACCACTATCTGCTGCACGCGCTATGGCAACGTCATGGCCAGCCGCGGTTCTGTCATCCCACTCTGGGTGGAACAGATGATGGAAGGCAAACCAATCACCATCACCGACCCCAACATGACGCGTTTCATGATGACCCTTGACGACGCCGTCGACCTGGTGGTTTATGCCTTCACACACGGCCACAATGGCGACCTGTTCGTGCAGAAAGCACCCGCCGCCACACTGAGTACGCTGGCTCAGGCCTTGAAAGAGACCTACGCTGCACTCGACCCGAAATATGGGGAGACGGAAGTGAGAGTGATAGGTACACGCCACGGCGAGAAACTCTATGAGACCCTTGTGACACGCGAAGAGATGGCTAAAGCCATCGACATGGGCAACTACTATCGCATCCCCTGCGACAGCCGCGACCTGAATTACGACAAATATTTCACCGAGGGCAACGAAGATGTCTCCAAAATCGAGGACTACCATAGCCACAACACCGGTCGCCTCGATGTCGAGGGTATGAAGAAACTGCTGCTCAAACTGCGTTTCATCCGCGAGGACCTCGGACTGGAACCCCATGTCAAATCGAAGGACATCCGCAGCGAGTAGCTCCCGGCAAACACATTATAACGAAAGAAACAACAATATGGCAAGATTCAAAGACAATGGCAGGCTGAAACTCCTGATTATCGTGGGCACACGTCCTGAAATCATCCGCCTTGCCGCCGTGATAAACAAATGCCGCCAGTATTTCGACTGTCTGCTGGCTCATACAGGGCAGAACTATGACTATAACCTGAATGGCGTATTCTTCAAAGACCTGAAGCTGCAAGACCCTGACGTGTACATGGATGCAGTGGGCGACGACCTCGGCGCCACGATGGGCAACATCATCGACAAGAGTTACAAGCTCATGGTAGAGGTGAAACCCGATGCAGTGCTTGTGCTCGGCGACACCAACAGCTGCCTGTCGGTCATTGGTGCCAAGCGCCTCCACATTCCCATCTTCCACATGGAGGCTGGCAACCGCTGCAAAGACGAGTGTCTGCCCGAGGAGACTAACCGCCGTATCGTCGATATTATCAGCGACGTGAATATGGCCTATAGCGAGCATGCACGCCGCTATCTCGCCGACTGTGGCCTTCCCAAGGAGCGTACCTACGTCACAGGAAGCCCCATGGCCGAAGTGCTGCACGAAAACCTTGCCGAGATCGAGGCAAGCGACATCCACAAGCGCCTGGGGTTGGAAAAGGGCAAGTACATCCTCCTCTCAGCTCATAGGGAAGAGAATATCGATACCGAAAAGAACTTCATGTCGCTTTTCAACGCCATCAACAGAATGGCCGAAAAATACGACATGAAAATCCTTTACAGTTGTCATCCTCGCAGCAGAAAACGCCTTGAAGCCAGCGGATTCCAACTCGACCGCCGCGTCATCCAGCATGAACCTCTCGGATTTCATGATTACAACTGCTTGCAGATGAATGCCTTTGCTGTCGTTTCGGACTCTGGCACGCTGCCTGAAGAGTCATCGTTCTTTACCAGTGTGGGACACCCTTTCCCCGCGGTATGCATCAGGACCTCTACCGAGAGGCCTGAAGCCCTTGACAAGGCCTGTTTCTTTATTGCCGGCATCGACGAGAGGTCGTTGCTTCAGGCTGTGGCAACGGCTGTGGAGATGAACAATGCCGGCGACTACGGAACTCCTGTGCCGGACTATGTCGACGAGAATGTCTCGACGAAAGTGGTGAAGATAATACAAAGCTACACAGGTATTGTAAACAAGATGGTATGGCGAAAATTCTAGTCACTGGCGCGAAAGGCTTTGTGGGCCGCAACCTCTGCGCTCAACTCAACAATATTAAAGAGGGTAAGGCAAGAAACTACGGTGTCACAGTCGATGCCGTTTATGAATACGACTTGGACTCTTCTCCCGAGGAGCTGGACAGGTGGTGTGCCGAAGCCGACTTTGTTTTCAACCTTGCCGGCGTGAATCGTCCGCAGAACCAGGAAGAGTTCATGCATGGCAATTTCGGTTTCGCCAGCACGCTGCTCGACACACTCAAGAGAAATCACAACACCTGCCCGGTGATGCTCTCCAGCTCGCAGCAGGCCTCTCTGACCGGACGTTTCGGCAACAGCGAATACGGACGTAGCAAAAAGGCGGGGGAGGAACTCTTCCTTGAATATGGTGTACAAACGGGTTCCAGAGTGCTTGTCTACCGCTTCCCTAACCTTTTCGGAAAATGGTGCAGACCAAACTATAATAGTGCGGTGGCTACATTCTGTAACGCTTTCGCCAACGACTTGCCATTCACTGTCAATGACCCGTCGGTGGAGCTGGAACTGCTCTATATTGACGACCTTGTCGACGAGATGGTGGCATGTCTGAAAGGCGAGGAGCATCGCTGCGAGTTCGATGGTCTCGATGTGTTGCCTTTGTCCGACGGAAGGTACTGCTACGTGCCTACAACACATAGGGTTACCCTCGGCAACATTGTCAGGCTGCTTGAACAGTTTGCGGCCCAACCGAGGACTTTGACGATTCCTGACATCCCCTCCGATAGTTTCGCAAAGAAGCTTTACTCGACATACTTGTCTTACTTGCCGAAGGAGAAAGTTGCCTTCTCATTGAAGATGAATGTTGATGAAAGGGGCAGTTTCACGGAAATGGTTCATACGTTGAACTGTGGACAGGTCTCTGTAAACATCTCAAGGCCGGGCATTACTAAAGGTCAGCACTGGCACAATACCAAGTGGGAGTTCTTCATCGTTGTCAGCGGACATGGTTTGATACAGGAACGCAAGATAGGTACCGATGAGGTCATCGAGTTTGAAGTCAGTGGAGACAACATCCAATGTGTCCACATGCTCCCCGGTTACACTCACAATATCATCAATCTCTCTGAAACCGAGAACCTTGTCACGGTCATGTATTGTAACGAAATCTTCAATCCCGAAAGGCCGGACACATATTTCGAGAAAGTCTGACGCTTTGGCGACTGTTGAGCGGAGACCTGGAACAATTCCGGGTCTCCGCATTTCTTTTAGGCAAAAAGAAGAAAGCCACCTTACTGGAGATGGCTTCTGTGATCTGCACAAGATTTGAACTTGTGACCTCTTGCCTGTCAAGCAAGCGCTCTAAACCAACTGAGCTAGCAGATCATTTTTTTGCTGATTTGTCTTTCGAAATCGGTTGCAAAAGTACAAAGATTTTCTGAACTGACAAAAAAAATGATATATTTTTTTGACTTTAAATAAAGGTTATTATATAAACAACTGATATTGATAAAAATAACATTGATGGCATTTTTTTAATTATAATTAGGTATTGCACTTTTCGACTGCTTTTTTCAAAAAAACAAGGCTCGATTTTCAGGAAATCGGGCCTTGATTCTTTATGAGATTTTGTTTGCTACGAAAGGTACAGGAGCTTGTGGCTCGCGTAGAGGGGACACTGTGCGTGGTGGCCCCGTCCTGTTTCAAAAGTTGATAGAAACTCCGAAAGTGTGTACCTTGTCCGCCCCTATGCCTCTACGGAAGGTCGGCAGCAGGTCGTAGGTCAGCGACAGGGTGGCTTTCGTCAGGGGACCGCCGCCGATACCTACATGTGCACGTAGCTGCCAGGGGTTGAAGACGTCGACCTTCTCGCTGGTGCGATGCCAGCGGTTGTCGTCGCCCATGGTGCGTGTCGCCAAGCGGCCGCTGATGTTGTACATCACTGCCATGCCGAAGTCAAGACGTAAAGCGGGCATGCCTGTCGTTCCGTTCTTCTTGCCGAGGGTGTAGGTGAAGCTGTAGTCCAGACCCAGGTTTTGTGCAAGCAGGTATTGCTGTGGGTTCAAGGCTCCGTAGCTGTCGTCGAGTACCAGCGCGTCGCCATCCTTCTTCACCGTGTTGAGTAGGCGTCTCCAGTCCCATTCATAGCGCAGGTGGGGGGTGAATGTCAGCCGTTTGGTGATGTCAACGTTTATCATTTGCATCTGTAGGTTGATGCGGTAGTTCTCGCCGCGGTTGTAGGGTGAGCCCTGCTTGTTGTTCATGTAGAGCGGTATGGGCGCTGTGATGCCGCCGTTGAAGAATATCCCGTGCGATTCACGTGTCAGGTACCAGCGGTTCTTTACGGCGATGTGCTTTGCCGTGTCGCTTTCATAGACAGGCCCTTTCGCTTTCTTGTGACGATAGAGGTCGGTCTCGGGACTGACCATGTCAGGACAGTCGAAACTTGCATCTTCCATTTGGCGGATGCTTATGTGTCTCTCTGCCACAAGACTGTCGAGTTTGAGGCTTGCGTCGGGGGAGATGCCGATGAAGATGCTTCTCGTGGAATGCCATCGCGAGCCGCTGACAGTAGCCCCCTCCTGTATATCAACGTCGCACTGTCTGTTGTCGAAGGTGAGATTTCCTGTCGTGACGGTGGCATCTTTGCCGATTTCAATGTAATGAGGCATCTTTGCCAGGACTATCTCCACAACGGTTCTTTTAGGCATGGTGCTGTTTTCAAGCATTGTGAGGGTGTGGCTCTCCATTTTGCATACTTCCGGCTCGTTGTTTTCGTCGAAGAATGCCGAGCATGGTGTGACGATAGTGATCGATGCCTCTTTGTCCTGTTTGATGTGGACCTGCCAGCCGGCGGTGATGTAGATGCTGTCGATGTCGGAGGGGATGCTCTGCTTGATGCGGAACTCGTTTTGTGCGTGGAGCTCTGTGACAAAACTGAAGATGATGAGTATTGTGAATACTGCTGCTGCAAGGATGGTTGACTTTTTCATTGGTTTATAGAAGTTTTACGTTTGTTTTTTTCTGTTCAGTTTGGTGGCGGGTTTTCGAAGCGCGTTTCTGTCTATATGACGGCTGTTATGCCGGAATCTTACACTGTTTTCAGAAATTTATTTTCGCAAGGTCGTAGGTGGCGCTGGTGCCAGTGCTGGTGAATGCCATGAGAGGGGCCTGAGTGTCGTCGCTTCTGCCGTTGTTGGCAGCCCTGTTGCTCTTGCCTATAAGGCGGTTTGAGGTGCGTTCGTACACCTTGGTCTCATCCATTGTAGCCGTTCGCGTCTCGGGGTCGTCATTTTGTGCCAACAGGGTTTCCGCCATCTCCTGTTGCGGTATGGTGTCTGCCTCATCAGATTGGACATTGGGACGTGTGGTCTCTTCGGCAGGAATCTCCGCCAGCAGTCGGTTTTCTCTTGTCGGTCTGGTCGTGGCTGGATGTTGTTTTTCGACATTGGGCTTGCTCTCTGCCGGCAGTTGCCCTTCTTTCGTGGCTGCCGTGTCGCTTCCGACTTCCGCCACCAAGGCTCCGCCGTCGGAGGGTGCCTGGGGCAGGAGGGCGCGAAGCCCTATACTGACCATCAGCAGTATGCTTGCGGCGACGCTCAAGGGTACCCAAAGGCTTTTTCGACGCTCGTTGTCCCCTCCACGCGCTTCACTGGAGCTTGTGGCCCATTGGTCTATCATGTCGCTGAGGCGCTGCTGGCGCTGCTGGTCTTTTTCGTGCCGCTTGGCGGCTTCGAAGAGCTCTTCTATGCTGCTGTCTGTTTTCATGGCTCGTTTTTTTTCAGTTTGTCACGTAGGGTTTGTAATGCTCGTGAGAGGGTGGTGTAGACGTTGGCGCTGCTCATGTTGAGGCTTTTCTCTATCTGGGTGACCTCTCTCTCCTCGAGGTATCGCATTCTTACTACTGTTCGTTGTTTTTCGGGCAGGTCGTCGAGCATGTTGTGCAGCATGGCGCTTCGCCGCTCCACCAGCTCTACCTCCTCCGCCACCTGGTCGTCGGTGGGTATATCCTGCATGTCGTCGATGTTGCTGCTCTTTCTCCGCTGCCGTATCGTGTCTATGCAGCGTGTGCGAGTGGACTGCATGACGTACGACCGCAGGTTCACCACTTTGTCCAGCTTCTCGCGCTGTTCCCACAGGTGCACGAACACCTCCTGTACGGCATCCTCGGCATCGGCAACGTCGCCGAGCATTCGCTCGGCGAGCAGCTGCATGTGGCTCTGCAAGGGGAGGATGTTTTTTTTGAAACTGTCGGTGGTCATTTTTTTGGTCGTTGCATATATATGACGTAATAATGCCGTTTTTCTTACACTCTTTTTTCAAAAAAAATGTTTTTCGCTACAGCTACAGTAAGCAAATCAAAAAAATAAGTTGTGATAATAATTACGGTTATCTTGCTGATAATAAGCGGGGATATATACTTTAAACTGTAAACTTTAATCTTTAAACTTTACTAATGGATTATTCTTTGTATTTTTGCACAACTGAAGAATTTGTTTTTTGTCTTATATACTATTGTTTTGCAGATGATTGTTCGTAATGTCAAGATATTTGTGCTGTCAATGGTGTCTGTCCTATTGTTAGCTGCGTGCCATACCCGCGAGGTGGCATACGTCAGCGACGCCACACGCGACAGCGTGCAGAAAATATATAGTACCTACACGGCTACAATATTGCCGGGCGACGAGCTATATATCCATGTGGCAAGTCAAACTCCAGAGAGCGTTATCCCATTCAATCAGGAATCGCATTCATACGGTATATCTCTTTCTGGCCAGAAAACGACGGGAGGCTCTCAGAGACCCACCTATGTCAACGTGGCGGCTACGGGATACAATGTGTCGGAGAATGGCACAATTCTGTTTCCGGTTCTCGGCTACGTCAGCGTGGCGGGTATGACTCACGACAGCCTGTGCCATCACCTCGAGAATCGTCTGCGTGACGAGGGCTATGTCATCGACCCGCAGGTGACGATGCGCCTTCGCAACTTCCGTGTCACCGTTGTCGGAGAGGTCAAGCGTCCCCAGCAGATACATGCCGATGGCACTCGACTGACCATTTTCGAGGCTTTGGCTATCTGTGGCGACATCACCGATTATGGTCTCCGCACCAATATTACCGTTGTCCGCCAGGATGGTGGCTCGTATGAGGTGGGCGAGTTGGACCTCACCAAGCAGGAGTCGCTCAACTCTCCTTACTACTATCTGCACAATAATGATATAGTCTATGTCGAACCCAGCCGACGCCGCAAGGTCGATTCGGACCGTAATGAGCAATTACCGAAATACATCAGCACTGCTGTAAGCATTGTCAGCATCCTCCGCACCAATATGAACACGGCACGTGCGCTGCGGCGGAACTGAGGCGGGGTCAGATGCTGTTTCCTGCTGCGAACCCTGTGGTGAAAGCCAGCTGTAGGTTGTAGCCTCCTGTGTCGGCATCAAGGTCGAGGACTTCGCCCACGAGGTAGAGTCCACTGACTATCTTTGATTCCATGCTCTTGGGGTTCACCTCTTTGAGGCTCACGCCACCCTGGGTTATGATGGCTTCTTCGAAGGTGCCGGTTCCTGTCAGCGTGAAGGTGAAGTCTTTCAGAAACGACAGCAGTCGCTTGCGTTCGGCACCGTTAATCTGGTTCAGCCGTTTGTAGTATTCTATATGCAGGTTCTGCAACGCAAGTGGTATCATTTCGGCAGGAAGCCATAGGCGGAGTGCGTCGTGGAATAGTCGGCTGCCGTTGTTGTTGAGGTCGTTGATGAGGCGTTTGTCGAGGCTCTCGGTATCGATGGCGGGTTTGAGGTCAAGGTGAGCTGTCAGCTGTTGCCCGTCGTGGAGCGGCCCTGTTGCCGTGCGGCTTGCCGACAGGACGATGGGGCCGTCGATGCCCTCTTCGGTGAAGGTCATTTCGCCGAAGTGTTCGCTGAGCTTCTTGCCGTCCATTTGGGTTATGGTCAGTTTTACGTTCTTCAGCGCGAAGTTCACCAACTCATGAGGTATCTTCATGTCGCTCTTCAGGCATACCAGTGCCGGCCTTCGGGGCGAGACGCTGTGCCCCACCGCCTCGGCTATTCTGTAGCCGTCGCCCGTCGAGCCTGTCAGCGGATAGCTCATTCCGCCGGTGGCTATGACTGCCTTGTCGGCATGTAGACTGGTGCCGTCGGCCAGGCTGACTCCACGAACGCCACTTGTCGTGCCGCTGGAATCTATTATCAGTTCCGCCACGCGGCATCCCCTGCGTATCTCCACGTTGGGCATCCGCTCCAGTTCGGTGATGAGTGCCAGGAATATGTCGAGCGACTTGCCGCTCTTGGGATAGACACGGTTGCCGCGTTCCACAACCAAAGGTACGCCGAGTTCTTCCATCAGCCCCATGAGCTGTGTGTTGAAGAATTGCGAGAAGGAGTTATGCATGAAGCGCGCGTCCTGTCCCACGTGGGTCAGGAAATCCTTCATGGGTGCTGTATTTGTGAGGTTGCAGCGTCCATTGCCGGTGATGCGCAGCTTCAAGCCTGGCTGCTGCATCTTCTCTAACAGCAGCACCTGTTTGCCGCGCCTCGCGGCAGTCAGTGCCGCCATCATACCCGAGGCACCTCCACCTACAATAATCACATCATACATCATACGTCTTACGTCTTACCTGGCTATGTCGCCGATGTCTTCGGGGTGGATGCAGAGTACCGGGATCTGCGAGTTGTGGACAATCTGCTGGGCGTTGGTGCCGAGGAAAAGGCGTGCGATGAGACGGTCCTGCTCGGTGTTGATTACCACCAGGTCTGCGTCGATGTT
Organism: Bacteroidales bacterium; assembly: GCA_017448905.1. Taxonomy (GTDB): domain Bacteria; phylum Bacteroidota; class Bacteroidia; order Bacteroidales; family P3; genus Colimorpha. The sequence goes on from JAFSKP010000155.1 coordinate 24,407, forward strand.
TGCTGCGTAGTCGAGTACGGTCTTTGAATAGTTTTCGTATTTCCGTCCGCAACTGTTATACTCGATGCCCTCCTTGGCGAAATACTCTTCCACCTGCTTGAGGTAGGTTCGCAGGGTCATGGCATCCTCGGCGGTCTCGAGCAGCCCGAGGATGTATACTTTCGAACCGAAGATGCGTGCCATTTGGGCTGCGGGACCTACCTTCTGGCGCGAGTTGGCGTTGACGCGGATGGGTACCACAATACGGTCCAGCTTCTTGTGGAAGTTGTAGCCTTCGCGGATGGTGAGGGTGGGGCAGGGGGCTTCCTGCACGATACGTACCGCCGTGCTGCCCATCCAGTATTTTTCGAACCCCGAGGCTCCGTTGGTGCCGATCACTATCATCGGCGCGTCTTCACTGCGTGCCTCCTCGGCGATGCAGTCGGCTACCTTGCCGCTCAGAATGCTCCACCCGATGGTGCCGTGTTTCATGCTTGGTTGATGTTTTTCACAGAGTTGCGCCAGTTTCTCCTCGGCCAGGTGTGCTGTCAACTCCATCTGGTCGCTGCTGAGCAGTTTTTTCTCTTTTTTGACCCAGAGGAGTTTGATGCCGGTTTTGAGCTGGTTTGCGATGTCAACGGCGATCTCAAGGGCTACGTATGAGCCTTTTGAAAAGTCAGTGCCAACAATTACAGATTTCATTCTCGATGGTTAATATTTGAAGAAACAACGCATACAAGAAGAAAATATTGTATTTGTCGAAAAAAAGATAAAAAAAACTGGCGTGGCCGGTTTTTGGCTGCAATAAAAGTTGTTTTTCCACGTTTCTGAACTGTTTGGTAACGTTTAAAAAAATAAGTTGTGACAACAATTATAGTTACTTTACTGATAATGAGCGAGAGAAAAATCTTTAAGCTGTAAACCTTGATCTTTAAACTTTACTTATTCTCTTTTTCCTGATTAAGCATTTCCCCGATAACAGACGATGAACGACAATTTAGACCCCACGGGCAACAGCCAGAGTGCACGAGAGCGTGAAGTGGAGCGTGCCTTACGCCCGAAGGCTTTCGACAACTTCGCAGGTCAGCAGCAGGTGCTCGACAACCTGCGTGTATACGTACAGGCTGCCAAGTCGCGAGGCGAGTCGCTTGACCATGTCCTTCTGCACGGTCCTCCAGGACTGGGCAAAACCACCCTTTCTCACATTATCGCCAATGAACTGGGTGTCAACATGAAGATGACCTCTGGCCCTGTCCTTGACAAGCCCGGCGACCTTGCAGGTCTGCTGACTTCCTTAGGACAGAACGATGTTCTTTTTATCGACGAAATCCACCGTCTCTCGCCGATCGTAGAGGAGTACCTCTATTCCGCTATGGAGGACTACCGTATCGATATCATGATTGAGTCCGGCCCTGCCGCCCGCAGCGTGCAGCTCAACCTTAAGCCATTCACACTCGTCGGCGCCACCACGCGTTCGGGTATGCTTACCGCCCCCTTGCGTGCACGTTTTGGCATCACCTGCCGTCTGCAGTACTACGATGCCCAGACGCTCACTCATATCGTGACGCGTTCCGCATCGTTGCTCAATGTCAAGATTACCAGCGAGTCGGCACTCGAAATCGCACGTCGCAGTCGTGGCACTCCACGTATTGCCAACCTGCTGCTTCGTCGAGTGCGCGACTTTGCACAGGTCAAAGGCGACGGCACCATCACCCTCGACATTGCGCGCTATGCCCTGCAGGCTCTCAATGTGGACCGTAACGGCCTTGACGAGATGGACATCCGCATCCTGTCGACCATCATCGACAAGTTCAAGGGCGGTCCAGTCGGTCTCACAACCATTGCTACCGCAGTGGGTGAGGATGCCGGCACCATCGAGGAGGTCTACGAGCCTTACCTCATCCAGGAAGGCTATATCATGCGTACCCCCCGCGGCCGCGAAGTGACCCCGCTTGCCTACCAGCACCTCGGAAAAATCCGGACATCCGGTCCTCAAAGCGAACTGTTTTAAAATAGAATAAATATGCGAACACTTATCAAAAATATCAAGGAGCTGGTGCAGGTGGAGGCCGGCCGGCAAAAGTTGCGTGCTCAAGGTGGGGAGATGGCCCAGATGGAGACCGTCAAGGATGCCTACCTGCTCGTCGAGGACGGCAAAATCAAGGCTTTCGGCAAGATGAGCGACATGAGTGCGGGCGGCGTTTCGCCCGCCGTCAATGCCGACGAGACGACGGCTCTCCAAATCGACGCTACGGGCCGTATGGTCTTCCCGACTTTCTGCGACTCGCACACGCACCTCGTCTATGCCAATTCGCGCGAGCATGAGTTTGTCGACAAGATACGTGGCCTCAGCTACGAGGAGATTGCGAAGCGTGGAGGCGGTATCCTCAACTCGGCCAAGGCTACGGCCGCGGCTTCGGAGGAGGAACTCTACGACATGGCTTTGCAACGCCTTGAGATGGCTATTCGCCTGGGCACCGGCGCCATGGAGATCAAGAGCGGCTACGGACTGACCACCGAGAGCGAGCTGAAGCTGCTGCGCGTCATCCGCCGTCTCCGGGAAAACACGCCCATGACCATCAAAGCCAACTTCCTTGGCGCCCACGGCATTCCCATGGAGTACCGCGGCCATCAGGAAGACTATGTTGACTTGGTCATCAACGAGATGCTGCCACGGGTGGCGGACGAGGGACTGGCCGACTTCGTCGACGTCTTCTGTGACCAGGGCTTCTTCACCGTCGCCGATACCGAGCGTATCCTGGAGGCCGGCATCAAATATGGTCTGAAACCGAAGATTCATGCCAACGAGATGGCTATCTCGGGCGGCGTGCAGGTGGGCGTGAAATACGGTGCAATCTCCGTAGACCACCTCGAACAGATGGGCGACGCCGAGATAGAGTGTCTGAAAGGCTCCGCGACGATGCCCACCATCCTTCCCGGCTGTGCCTTCTTCCTCAACCTGCCGCTCTCGCCGGCCCGCCGGATGATTGACGCAGGCCTGCCGGTGGCTATGGCTTCAGACTACAACCCTGGAACATCTCCCTCATGCAACATGCAGCTCATCCTCTCGATGGCCTGCATCCGCTACCGCCTCACCCCCGAGGAGGCTCTGAACGCTACTACCCTCAACACCGCATATGCTATGGGCGTAAGTAAGGATCTCGGCACCATCGCCGTCGGCAAGAAGGCTAACTTCTTCATCACCAAAACTATCTCCTCATACGAATATATGCCCTACGCCTATGGCGAAAACAAGGTGGAACGTGTTTTCCTGAATGGAGTTGAGGTCTAAACTATCTGGACAGTCCAGATAGTCCAGACAATCCAGAGACTCTAGAAAAACAAAAAAAATGATTCAAGCAACAAATATCAACAAGAGCTACGGCACTCTTCAGGTGCTGAAGGATGTGAGTCTCGACATCGGAAAAGGCGAAGTCGTCTCCATCGTGGGTGCTTCCGGTGCCGGCAAAACAACGCTCTTGCAGATTATAGGAACCCTTGACAGGGCTGATTCCGGCAAAGTGTCGATAGATGGACACGATATAACCGCTCTTGGAGAGCGCGACCTTGCCGCGTTCAGGAACAGAAATATCGGGTTTGTGTTCCAGTCGCACAACCTCTTGCCCGAATTCACGGCTTTGGAGAATATCTGTCTTCCTGCCCTGATAGCTGGTCGTCCGTTCGATGAAGCTCGACGTGATGCCATGTCGCTGCTTGATTTCTTTTCTTTGCAGCAACGTGCCGGCCATAAGCCGGCGGCATTGTCGGGGGGAGAGCAGCAGCGTGTGGCCGTAGCAAGGGCTCTCATCAATAAGCCTGCTGTAGTCCTGGCTGACGAGCCGTCGGGGAATCTCGACACTCATCATGCCCGAGAGCTCCATGAACTATTCTTCAGGCTTCGCGATGAGTACAACCATACATTCGTGATTGTCACACACAACAACGACCTTGCCGCGATGTCCGACCGTCAGATAGTCCTACGCGACGGGAAGATAATGAAGTGAATATCCGTGGTGAATTCTTTAAACATTTAAAAAACAAATCCATTGATTATTAAGTCGTCAAAAAACAAACAGTCTACTCGTGACAATGCTGATAAGCTGTCACAGCGTGAGCGGCGCAGTTCTTCAGGTCAGCAGATGGTGTGTGGTATGCACCCTGTCATCGAGGCTCTCCGTTCAGACAGCCAGATAGATAAGATCTTCGTCCAGACGGGCTTGGATGGCGCACTCTTTCAGGAACTCCGCACAGCCATGAGGGAGCGTGGCGTACCGTTCCAGATGGTTCCCGTCGAGAAGCTCAATCGCCTAACCTCAGGTAATCATCAGGGTGTCGTCGCCACAATCTCCCCTGTCCGCTATCATGATTATGTTGATGTCGTCCAGTCGCTTGTCGACAAGGATGTCATTCCTTTCATCCTTCTTCTCGACCACATTACGGATGTCCGCAATATGGGGGCAATAGTCCGCACAGCCGAATGTGCCGGAGTCCATGCCGTTGTCATCCCCGACCATGGTAGCGCACAGCTCAACGAGGATGCCATCAAGGCTTCGTCGGGTGCCCTCCTCCGCATGACAATATGCCGTGAGTCCAACCTCAAGACTGTTGTCAACCTTGCGCGACAGTACGGGCTGCAGGTCTGTGCCGCCACAGAGAAAGGTGCCACATCGTACCTTCAGGTCGATTTTACCAAACCCACGCTACTCATCATGGGGTCAGAAGATACCGGTATATCGTCCGACCTGTTGCGTTTGGCCGACGTGAGAGCTGCTTTGCCCATCTTGGGCGACATACAGTCGCTCAACGTCTCTGTTGCTGCTGGCGTTTTCATGTACGAGGTATTGAGGCAACGCGGATGAAAGATACTTGTCAAAACTCTAACTAAAAAACAGACGATCTTGGTTTCAGGGTCGTCTTTTTTTTAACATCTTTTAATAACTTTTTGTCTATAAGACCAGCACTAATCAAGTGTTTTTATTGATTTGATGAGAAAGAACCGGATATGTATTTAGAAACCTGACAGTCAATGCTAAATCGAGAGTTATTATATTTTATACTACAAAAGGCAAAAAAAAACATCATGTTTTTGACTTTTTGTGTAACTTTGCTTGTCCTTTTTGCATAGGAAAAAGCTTTTCCAATGGCTTTTTTCTTGCATGTAATTGTCATATACTGAACAAAATATAAATAATCAAATATGAAGAAAAGATCTTTACTGCTAAGTCTCATTTTCCTGCTTTTGGCTTTTACAGCCCAAAGCCAGATTGTGACGAAATATCAGCAAGGTTTCGAAGCTACGGGTGAGAACTATTCCTACACCGTGACTTCTGGCAACGCCACTGCGGTGACCAACTATTATTCGTCTGGCAGCCGTGCACTCAAGTTGCCGCACACTATCACCGAGACTGTCGTGGTGCTCGACACCATCGATTTCTCCGACAACGGCTCCTATCAGTATGCATACCTCGAGTTCATGCATATCTGCGACGTGAGCCCTCTTGCCACCTCCGGACCCACCAGTGTCGCCACCGTCGAGGTGAAGGTTCTGAATCCGCAAGGCTCGCAGGACTGGCAGGTCCTTGGCGGCAACGACAGCTATGACGCCTCGTGGGGCGGCGGCAGCACCGAGTTCATCGGCAACAGCTCCTTCTCCGAGATGTCCTATCCCATCTGGACGGGCGCGACAACACGCAACACATGGTGGAAACTCGAGCGCTTCAAACTCTTCCAGTTTCTGAATGGCGTGGATCTCGCCAATCGCAAGCTGCTTGTACGTTTCCGTTTGCATGCAAGGACTATAGGCTACCAGGCCGGAGTGCATGAGGAAGCTTGGTATATCGACAGAATCAAAGTCTCTGCGAGTCCCAACTCTATGCTCATCCCTATCATAGACATGGTCGACTATCCTGACAACGAGGTCTATCCCAACAGCAGATCTGCCCGTATCGCTGTCGACTTTTCGACGACGTTGACACAGGGCATGTGCAACGACTCGGTATATATGGAGTATCAGCTCGGCCGTTCTGCCCAGGTGGTGAAAAGAACCCTCACTCCAGTAGCCAACCATACTGGACGCTATCAAGGCTATATCCCTTTTTGCGGCTATGACACTACGGTCCGTTTCCGTGTTATCGGCAAGGATAACTCTATCAACCACAACACGGCATCTTATCCGCTCGACCCGACGGCCTGGGGCGAGTTCCATTTCACCAGAGGAACAGAACAGACCTATACGCCGATAAGCTCGAACAGTTCCAGTGGCAACAACACAATGCCTTTCCCCAGTTACGGCGACTACAAGTGCGAGATCCTTTACGACAGTGCCGAACTCTCGCAGGTATTCAAGCCTGGTGCCATCACCCAGCTGCGTTTCCCGGTGGCGGCCAACGTCTCGAATTCTACCCGCAACAGGTTCATCGTCAAGATGAGTAATGTGGTCTCGGGTGTCGAGTTCCCAAGCAACAGCAAGTTCTATACCGAGTATCAGAAACTGGTCTACGATTCATCGCTCGTCATCACACAGAACAACAACACCCTTGGTACCATAAACTTGCAAGATACCTTTTTCTATGCTGGCAAGGGTTTGCGTATCACAATGATAAGCGATAATGTCAGCAGCGACCCCTCCGCCGTGTCGGTCCGTACAGCCAACGCCCCCAACAACAGTACGGACAAAGGTGCAATCCACATCGGCTTTGACGTGGCTTACAATTTCAGCCCTTTCACTTCCGACTTCTTCCAGCAGGGTTCCCTCGTCACCACGCGTCCTAATTTCTACTTCCGCACACTTCGCAATGCCCCTCTGCTCTATGACTGTGGCGTAAGCGGTTTCATCCATCCCAACGACAGTACTCCTGCCGTCGCCTACTCCCCCAACAATGTGGTCGTGACCCTGAAGAACTATGGTTCGCAGCCCATAAATGCTGTCCGCATCTACTATCAGGTCGACGACAGCACCCATAAGTACTACGACTGGACAGGCACTCTCGCCGGTGGCGGCTCCACAGATGTGACCATCAGCACCACGCAGCGGTATACTCCTGGCTATCACGAGATGCTCGCCTGGGTTGACGATTCGGTCACCTCCGCCGGTCTCCGCTTCCGCGACCATGAGCCTTTCAATGATACCCTTTGGACCCGGTTTATCGCCTGCGACGGCCCTATGCGCGGCATTCGTACCGTTGGCAACCCGGGCGATGACTATGCCACACTCGACCGTTTCCTTTATGCCGTAAGCCAGTGCGGTGTCGACAGCGTCCTTACCGTCAAGATGGCTCCGGGTGTCTATTATGGCCCTGTCGTGATCCCTTTCATCCCCGGTGCATCGGCCACCAACTACGTGCAGTTTGAGCCGCATGGCACGGCAAACAGTGTCCTTTTCAATGCACCTACTCCCGCTGTCGGCAGCACACTGCTTACCAACGCTGTCGTCAATATGCAGCAGACCCGGCATGTGCGTTTCAAGGACATCAATTTCGGCAGCAATGCCACACAGAGCCGCGCCACATACCTTGTCCGTATGGGTACCAACAGCGTCGACTGCCAGTTCATCAATTGTATCTTCACCGAGGGTCAGGGTGTAGGTGTCAGCGAGTCGTTCATGACGGCATCCTCGTTGCTTTACTCCGGTGGCGCCGACTCGCTCCTCGTCAGGGGATGCCACTTCTACCGTGGCACCCAGGGGCTCAACCTCGTCGGCCCTGCACAGGACAACAAAGCACGTGGCAGCCGTGTCTTAAGCTCTTTCTTCGAACACCAGAATGTCAACAGCATCATCGTCCGTAACCAGATCGATGCCGAGGTGGACAGCAACACTTGCGACCAGGTTTACTCTAACTCGAGCTATGCCATCCTGCTGCAAGACTGTAGCGGCGCCACGCGCGTCACCCGCAACACGGTATATGTGACTTCCGGTGCCTCCTGTATCGGCGCCACCAACTTCTTCGGTTCGGCATCGGGTTATGCTGTCGTGGCGAACAATATGCTCATCAGTGCCGACGACGGTCAGTCGAACATGCTCACCACACCGCTCAACATCATCACTGCCGACCATGCCAAAGTCATCTTCAACTCCATCAAGATGACCGCACCCCAGCGCAACGGCATCGCTGCTGCGACCTTCGGCGGCGGCATCTTGAGCAACAGCTATTTCTACAACAACATCGTAGGATGCTATGACACCCTCAACTGCGCCTTCAGCTACATCCCTACCGACACGTCCGTTAATTACATTGGATACAATATTTATTATTCGCTCAGCCCGGTGCTCAACAAGTATGACGGAATCAACTGCTATACCATGGCCAACTGGCTGTCACACCTTCCCTCCGATTTCAATTCACAAAACGTCAACCCGGGATTCCTCAACATCACTGCTACGGACCTCCGTTCCTACAGCCAGAATGTCAAGGCACACGGAGTTCCTTTCGCAGAGGTCACCAACGACATCTTCGACACGTTACGTAACTCAACGACACCCTGTGTCGGCGCTTTCGAGTTCTCGGCGTTGCCATACGACTTCGAGATTATCGAGTTTGTCGAACCTTATGACGAATACTGTGTGGCCCCTACGGCTGCTCCGTTGCGTGTGGTCATCAAGAACAGTGGTGTCAATGCCTACAATCCCGCCACACAGACCATGCAGCTGACCTATTCGCGCGGCACACAGCCCGGACAGATGGCTCCTGGTGTGTCTGGCAACGTGGTCATCAACCGCGTCATCCCGGCACTCGACACCATCATTTTCAACACTGGTGCCACAATACCGTTCCCGACAAACGGCAACAGCGATACGACGTATAAGCTCTACGCCTGGCTCACCAGCACTTTCGATCCTAACCCGGCCAACGACACCAGCTTGACCACGGTGACGTCGCACTACCACTACCCGGCTCCCACAGGACTGACCCATAACTCCAGCTACGGCAACCCTGCCACGGTGACAGTGAACAATGGACTCCAGACATGGTATTCCAACGTCTATACGGCAAGCACACAACACCAGTCCACTGTCTATTGGTACTCCGATGTCAACGCAGAGCCTATATGGAGAGGCAATACGCTGACAACAGCCCCTCTCTATCAAGACACCACTTTCTACATCCGTCAGCGTCGCGACTTCCCACTGGTCAAGATCACCGAGGTGCAGTTCGCGCAGAACCTGCCTGGAGTCACCTATCCGATGCCTCTTTGGATGAACGGCCAGTCAAGCTTTGCCGTGGAACTCACCAATGTCGGCGACTATCCTGCCAGTCTTGAGGGCGACACGCTTCAGACCGTAAGCAATACCAGCAACCTCAGGCACGTCTACCGTTTCCCCAATGTCACTATACAGCCCGGACAAACCCTTGTCGTGCAGTTTGTCACCAGCCTTAACAATATCGATTCGACCAAGTATCTCCCATCGGGGAAACGTATTGTTCCCTCGCAAACCGCCAACCTTGGTGTCGTCTACCGTAGTGGCGGCAGGATAATGGATGCCTTGGCTATCAACAATATCAAAAGCCAGAACGATTGGAACAACCTCAATGTTCCCAACTATGTGTGGTTCGGCCCCGAAATCAAACTCGTCGACACCATCCCTTCGGCGGGCTTCACACGCATCTCTTGGCCCACTACTACGAGCTCATACACCAACTCCAACATCCAGTGGCGTTATGCCACCGACGATTCGCGCATGACTCTTGGCACTACTGATACTCGCCTTATACGCTACACCGACAACGGCTGCCCCGGTGACACCGCCAGCGTCCATATCCACCTCATCGACTTGCCCAATGTCGACATGGTCGTCAACGAGTTCAATCTGAGTGACGGTTGTGGCATGGGTGTTACCCCCATCACCGTCACCGTCGAGAACCGCGGCGCACAGCCTAGCCAGCAGGTGGTGCTGCATTATAAGGCCACGGCCATCACGCAGTACCCCGGACAGGCTCTCGCAGTGCAGCAGTGCAGCGACACCATCTCGGCGAGCATGGCTGCCAACAGTCAGCTGACGCACACTTTCAGCGTGTCTCCAGACTTCACGGTGGCTTCAGCATCCGCAGACTTCGACTTTGTCGTATGGGTCGAGAAACAGTCGGCTGATGTCATCACTTTCAACGACACAGTCCGCATGTCGCTCACCTCGATGTACATGCCCACAGCCCCCAATGTGAAGACTTATGACACAGTTGTATATGACAATGTTCTGACACTGACATCATTGACGCAGCTGACCGACTCTCTGGCATGGTATGACCGTCACATGAACCCACTCGACACATGCAATGTCTATGTCACAGGTCATATCTATGAGCCGGACACTTTCTATGTCTCAGCATTCGGCGCACGCATCAACCAGCTCCATATCGGTACTCTGGGCGCCACCAACAACTACAACGCCTATCCCGCAGTCTTCAACCCGAACAAACGGTTTGTCAGGGAACAGTATCTCTTTACTGCACAGGAACTTATCGCCGCTGGACATTCGGCAGGTCCCATACAGACGGTGTCGTTCTACCTTGACACCATCCTTGCCCCGGCGGGTACCATGACCTTCACCGACTATGTACTCTCTATCGGAACAACCAATACCTCCAATTTCTCGTCAAACAACAACTGGAAAACGGTCAACCAGTACTTCAGTGCCAGCTCCATCGTGCTCTCCAATGCCAACAGAGGGTGGGTGACACACAATCTCAACAATGCTTTCATCTGGAACGGTACCGACAATATCGTCATAGAGGTGACCCGTGGCATGGATGCCGCCATAACTCAGGGTGCCAAGATACGATACACTATCGGTCCCAGCAACTCGGTCATATACAAGAACGACAACAATAACAGTGTTGCCGCATTCTCTGGCAATGGCAGCCGCAGCAACAAGCGCCCCGACGTACTGCTCGGCTTTGTTGACTATGGCTGCGAGGGTCCCGTGTCGCCTATCTATGTCGCTGTCATCAACATACCTGATGCCGATGCAGCCCTCTCTTGGCCAGATACTGCTGTTGCCTACTCGTCATGTAGCCCGACTCCAATCCAGGTGGCGTTGCGCAATATGGGCGGCCAGTCGATACCGAGCTACACCATCGACTATTGGATTGACGGTCAGCACGGCCTCTATTCCAGTACGCAGAGCCTTGCTGCGAACACCATTGAGACGCTCACCGTCACCAACCATCTCTTCACACCCGGACGCCATTCGCTGCGCGTGGCTGTGAATGTGTCGGGCGACACAGTTCAGTCCAACGACACCATTTCGAAGCTCATCAATGTACGCTTTTGTGGCGGTCACTATTCCATAGGTACAGGAGGCCTTTACGCCAACTTCAGTGCTGCCGTTGATACACTTATGAACGCTGGTGTCGACGGAAACGTGGTCTTTGACGTCGCCAACGGCACCTATGTCGAGCAGATTAACCTCGGCGCCATCGACGGTGTCTCGCCGACCAGCACCGTTGTCTTCCGTGGCGACGACAACAATCCGTCGAACGTCACCCTGCGCTATGCTCCTGTCCAGGCCAACAACTATGTCCTCAATATCGACGGTGCCGAATATGTGTCATTCAAGGGCATCAAGTTTGCCAGCCGCGGTTCCGGCAACTACAACCATGTCATCAGTGTGGCTAACGCTCGCCAAATCCGTTTCGACAGCGTCAATATTGTCACCAAGGGCGGCCTCAACAATGCGAATGCATCCTGCCTCATCATCGGCGACGAGGTCTATTCCATCTATGTCACCAACTCGGTAATCGACAGCGGCTACTGCGGCATCCGCAGCGACCGTACCGCTGTTGGCCTTTCGGAGGGTGTCTATATTACAGGCAACACCATACATAACTTCATGGTCAACGGCATCACTCTCCGTCGCATCGACGACGTGCATATCGTCAACAACGAGATAGCCACCGGCGCCAATACGAGCCGTGCCCTCACAGGTATCTTTGTCGCGCAGCACGAGGGACCCATCTCCGTCGAGCGTAACAATGTGGTGCTCTCCGACAACACCAACGGTGCCAAGGTGGGTATCAGGCTGGTTAACATAAGTGCCGCCAACGCGACAATGAGCCTTGTGTCGAACAACATGTGTGCCATGGTCGGCAAGAACAATAACACCACGGCTGCCATCAGCATCGACAGCTCGTCATGGATGAATGTCTTCTTCAATACTTGCCGCATCGTGCCATTAGCCTATAACGGAGGCACGCAGACCAGCAAAGTGTTGTATGTCGGAACCACCAGCTCTCAGATATCCATCATGAACAACACGCTGTGCCATGACGGCGCCGGATATGCGTTGTATGTGCAGAATGCTGGCAACGTGATGAACTGCAACTTCAACGACTATTATGTAAAGAACGATGCTGGAGACTTCGCCAACTTCGGCAACAGCGACTGTTTGTCACTCGACGACTTGCGTCAAGCCAACCACATGGACGACAACTCCTGGAACTTGAAACCCTATTTCGTTTCCAACACCGACCTGCACTACTCGATGGGTACTCTGTGCGAGCGTGCGCAGTACAACACTCTTGTGCCTCTCGACATCGACGGTCTCATCCGTCCGCAGATTCCCAGCCCAACCATCGGTGCCCATGAGTTCGAGCGTCCTAACCATAATATTGCAGTCATGGAGATATACAGCCCCACTCTCGGAACAGACAATGTGGAGTCTGACACGCTGTGGGTCTGCGTCAAGCTTACCAACGACGGTACCTCCACGGAGTCCAATTTGCATTGGTATGCCTACATCCAGGGACAGCCGACACTGCGGACCACGAACCATAACGTCGACGAGATGCTGCCGCAGGATACTCTCTACGACTGCAACTACATTGTGATGCCGCTCGGTGTCATCGATACACAGGTCGTCGTGGTCGAGTTCCCGCTTGCGGGCGATGCTGAACCTACCAACAACACCCTCTCTTCGACATTCTTCCTTCACAATGCCTATAACCTTCAGGCTATCTCCACGCATATCTACGACGAGTCCGGCTGCCGCCTCCAGAATACCGAGGTGGGCATCACGCTCCGTAATATCGGGCGAAAGATATTCACAGCGGGTACTCAGGTGCCTATCGGATTCCAGGCTATTCTGCAGACAGCCGGCCTGACGGTACCAACACTGCCTACATCATTTGTCGAGACTACGACGTTGGCCACCGACGTGGAGCCCAACGCCGATATCGAAATCCATTTCCAGCAGCGAGCCAACCTCTATCCTACGGGCAACGACAAGGACATCGTCGTCCGTGCCCGCTCATGGAGCAGCTACCAGTGGGACCAGAAACCCGCAACCGATACCACTTCATATACAAGCCACAACTCCTACTACACTCCCAAATCGCCTGTCGGTGTCGATATCCACATCCCTTATGCCAGCTGGGACACTCTCCATGCTACGCAGACCGACACTCCCCCCACGGGTTCTGTCATACATCGCCCCATACGTTGGTATCAGGATTCGTTGCAGGAGCCTCCTTTCTACAGCCCATCCAACTATAATGCTTCGACGACATGGAACACTCCCCAGTACTTCCGCGACACTACCTACTTCCTCTCATGTGTGAGTGCCCATGGCACCAACCCTGCCAGCACCTGCACGAGCTACTACAGTCCGGTCCATGTCTTCATCAACCCACGTGTGGCTGTCGATATGGCCGTGCTTGAAGTCACCGAGCCTCGTGACAATCGTGTCTATATGACCTACGATTCCGTCAAGGTACGCATCATCAACTACGGAAGCCAGACGCAGAACAGCATCCCCGTCCGCTACCAGTTGTACGACAGAAACATGAACATTATGCAAGATGTCCTCGAGACATGCACCGCAAGCATTGCTCCCGACTCTACGTACATCTATCGCTTCGATTCGCTGATTACTATACCCAGCTGGACCTACCCCGACAATGAGTACTATGTGCGCGCCTGGACGGAGATGCCAAACGAGGCGGTACCTATCAACGACTCGATGCGTTTCATGCAGCAGTTCTTCGCTGTCCCAGACAACAACTATCCCGAAGCCGTCGTCGAAAACAAGCCGGGTCTCGACATCACCAGGGTGGCTTACAGCTCTATGGATAACTATGTCTCGCCCGCCGGACACATGTACATCAACTTCACCAACGCCACGATGAACAATGGCTCCATCTCGGTCCCTGCCATTATCGACAGTCTCCCGTTGCCTGACTATGGCGGAACGGCCAATGCGCAACAGCTGGGCGAACTCAGAGCCCTCCATCTGGTGAAGGGTACTTCCGACACTATGATTGTCGAGGTGGAGAACAGCGACAAAGGTAACGACATCTCCACCACCGCCTGGCTCTCTGTATGGATAGATGTCGACCGCGACGGCAGTTTCTTGTTTAACGCAATGAATGCTCCTGACAGTGCCACTATGTATGACTACCCGAACACCGAGATTTTCTATCATGACACCATTGTGGCCAGCCATCCCAAGAAATTCCTCCTCACGCTGCCTGAAAACATACGCACGGGCTACACCCGTATGCGTGTCGTTGTGCAGCAGGGTGCCTACAAGCCCCAAGGGTTCATCGATAAGACCATCACGTTCGGATGTGTGCATGACTACCTGCTCTACATAGAGGATGTGCCGACGGATATCGACGTCGCCGCATCACGCATCGTGGCTCCCCGCTCCAAGTTTATTGGCGGCAATACGGGCTACAATGCCGGCGACTCGGTGACGGTGTCGGTTCAGATCACCAACAAGGGTGGACAGCCTATCAACGGTGCCACGGTGAGCTACCGCTTTCAGAATACCCATGAGGCTATCCATTCCGGTACCGTCAACTTCAACGGTACCCTTGGCCGTGGCGAGAGCGCTGTCGTGGATCTCCCCAGCCGTGTCTTCGCCGAAGGTGTCACCAACCTGCGTTGTGTCGTCACTACTCCTGGTGATACCCTCAATCTCAACGACACGCTTCTCTACCAGTACTACCGCGCCCCTATCAAGACGCTCATCTATTTCGACGACTTCGAGGGTCTCAGCGAATGGTTCACACCGAGAGGCTATTCACCATTCAATGTCAACCTCTGGCAGCGTGGCCGTTCGCACAAACCCAACATCATGGCCTGTGTCAGCGACTCCAATGTCATGGCTACCAATCTCAACGGTTTCGTGAGTGTTTCTGCCACGGGTAACGTCAGCTATGCCTATACCCCCATCTTCGACATCTCTGTGCTGCGTCCCGACACGCTCGATTTGTGGGTGGCCCGCGACATGGCCGAGGGTCATCTGTCGTGTATCGAATACTGCGACTATATGGGCCGTTGGATCAATATCTCTACCGGACAGGACACCCTGTGGTACAACACGGGTTCCGGCTGGGATTCGGTAAGTTCCGGCTACGGATATGAGTTCTGCCGATTCCCGCTATCTAAGATTGGCAGCGACTTCCAGCAGCGTCTGCAGTTCCGCATGGTCTATAAGGCCGAGACGGAGTCCATGGCGTGTGACGGCATCGCCATCGACGACTTCAAGGTCGGTCGTGCCCGACGCAATCTTGATGTCGGTGTCATCGCAATTACCTACCCTGTGTTGCCCAAGTTCGGTCAGACCATCAATCCCAAGGTCATCATCAAGAACTATGGTCTTGACACTCTCTACAGCATCGAACTGGCCTATCTGCCCTACGGCAGCAACCTGGCCAAGATAGGCACATACGTCAACGATGATGGCCTTCTCCCGGGTGCCACCGACCTCTTCGAGTTCAACTCTCCTTTCGTGGTCCGCAACGATTTCCCAGACACTTTCTCCATCTGTTCCTACACCACTGTCAATATGGATCTCTACCGTGACAACGACAGTGTCTGCGCCGAATTCGGCTTGGCACCGCTCGACAACGACATGGGCATGGTCTCGTTCCAGAGTCCGCTCGAACGTTGCATCGCTGGCGATTCGATTGTTGTCACCACACGTATCCGCAACTTCGGACAGGCCCCTGTGGCGTCGGCAGAGGTTACCTATATCTTCAACGGCACGTTCCGCGTCACCGAGACGGTCAACTTTGTCGAAATCCTAGGCCATGAACTCGGCTCGTTCGAGTTCCTGAACTATTCCTTCAAACAGAAGTTCCGCTCCTCGATGGGTATCATGAACCTTATGGCTTTCGTACACATGGATAACGACGACTACGTCTACAACGACACCATCGCCATGAAGGTGCAGGGACTCTCGGCTATTGTCGACCTCAAGGCTCGTGCCGTTGTGGTCAACACCTCTAACCAGAACGCCACCAGAATGCAGGTTATCATCGACAATGTCGGAGCACGTTCCGTCAGCGAATTCAGGGTCGGCTTCTGGTATTACAATGACACTTCGACGCTCATCGAAACCACCTACCATTGCCCGACTCCGTTCCCGGCACTCTCCTCTATCTACTTCCAGTTTGACAATGCGTTGACTCCTCACGAACAGTATTACAGGTACGTCACAGCCTATGTCAAGACCGACGGAGATGTCGACCCCAGCAATGACACCACCGACGTCATCGTCGAACGCTGGGAAGACCTACACGCCATTCGTGTCCTCGTCGAAGAGAACCGTACCGACTCCTGCCGGGTCCGTTTCGAGTTCGAGAACCTTGGGAATGTCGTTTCGCGTTCGGACCAGAAACTCTTTGTCTCAGGTCGTATCAATGGACAATACATCGAAGGCACATATGGAGATTTAGGCATCGAACCTGGTCGTGTCTATTATGTCGATCTGCCCAAGAAGATTCTCAAGAACCACGAGCGCCAATATACGGGCTACCTTGAGCTGTCCAAGACCGGCGACAACAATCCTGATAATAACCAGACCACGCGTATAGAGGTTGTCAACTACCTCGGCATACCGCTGGCGGTACGCGAGGGAGGTATGCGCCTTGACCAGAACTACCCGAACCCATTCGACAACACTACCCGTATCGACTTCTATCTGCCCTCGTCAGGCAGCGTGCGTTTCTTCGTCATGGACGAGCTCGGACGCCTGGTGTTCCAGAAGGTTGGCGAGTACGGCAGCGGTGACAACTCCATACGCTATGATGCCGGTGACCTTACCTCGGGCGTTTACTACTATGGTATCGAGAAAGATGGCAAGCGCCTCATGCGCCGCATGGTTCTGAAACACTAACACTCAAATATCACCGCTCATCAATCTCAAAGGTTTCATAGACCACATTCGCGAGGAGCACCTTGTCGCCGAAGGGCAGAGGGTGCTCCTCGCCGTCAGCGGTGGACGCGATTCGGTCACCCTGTTCGACCTCATGTGTCGTGCTGGCTACGATGTCGGTGTGGCACACTGCAATTTTCATCTCCGTCCGGGCGACAGCGACCGCGATGAGGCTTTCGTGCGGCGATTGGCCGCTGAGCGTTCACTCCCCTGTCATGTGGCACAGTTTGATACCCTTGCTTACGCGTCGGCTCACGGACTGTCGGTTGAGGAAGCAGCCCGTGACTTGCGTTACGCTTTCTTCGAGCAGCTGCGTGTTCAGGAGGGTTACGACCTTGTTGCTACGGCCCATCACCGCGACGATGCCATCGAGACTTTTTTCATCAACCTGTTGCGCGGCACCGGCATCGGAGGCTTGCATGGCATCCCTCCCAGGAACAACCATGTTGTTCGCCCCTTGCTCCCCTACGGACGTGACGATATCGACGCTTACGTGTCGGAACAACGGTTGCCCTACGTTGATGACAGCACCAATATGCAGCCTCTTTTTCTTCGCAACCGTATCCGTCTGCAGCTGATTCCTCTTTTGCGCGACATTTCGCCATCGTTCGATGATGTCATGCAATCCAATATGCGCCATTTGACGGATGCCGGCACCGTGTACCGCAAAGCAGTGGAGCGAATACGCGACGAGGTTCTTGGCGGCGATGGCGACTCTTTTGCTATCGATATTGCACGGCTCAGAAAGTATGAGCCTCTTGATACGCTGCTCTTTGAGCTGCTGCGTCCTTTCGGGTTCAACGGCGCCGTTGCCTCGCAGGTGGCGGCATCGCTTGATGCCCAAAGCGGCAAGCGTTTCCTGTCGCCGTCTCACACGCTTCTGAAAGACAGGGACAGGCTGCTTGTCACTCCGTCAAACAGCCACCTTCGCCTTTTGTCTCAAGAACAAGACTGTCAGGAGCATGGCAGGAATGACTTTTTTCTGATTTATGAGGACACTGATTTGTCCGCCCTGCCAATACCGTTAGCGATGGAAGTGCGTTCTTATGACGGCACAGTTCCGCGTCTCTCGAGAAATGAGGCTTGGTTCGACCGCAGTCAGTTGACATATCCTCTGGTGCTACGCCATTGGCGTAATGGCGACCGTTTCCGTCCTTACGGCATGAGTGGTACGCGGTTGGTCAGCGACCTTTTCATCGACCTGAAGCTGTCGCTGGATGCCAAGGCTGACGCGTGGCTGCTGGTTGACGGCGACGGCGATGCTGCCGACTCGTGTGCGGATGGGGGCAATGGTACAATACTGTGGGTCGTCGGCCATCGCGCGGCACACCATGCCGTCGTCACTCCGGCCACTACCGAGGTGGTAGCTTTCCGATGCGCTGTCCGTTAGGAGAGGTCACGAAAGGGTTTGTTCCTCCTTGGTGTCGGGACTCGACGGTGGCATCTCGATGATTTGGCCATGCTCTTTGAAGTGTTCGAAGAGAGCGTTGTAGAAACGGTTCTTGGTGAGGGTCCTGCTGTTGCCGATGATGATGAGCTTCATGCGGGCGCGGGTGATGGCGACGTTCATACGCCGCAGGTCGCCCAGGAAGCCTATCTGCCCTTCGTCGTTGTCGCGTACCATGCTGATGACTATCACGTCGCGCTCTTGCCCTTGGAAGCCGTCGACGGTGTGGACGCTGATTTGGTCGCGGAGGCGGCGGTAGAAGCGTTGCATCTTGAGGAGCCGTCGTATAAGGCGTACCTGGGCGCGGTAGGGTGAGATGATGCCGAAGTCGACGTTGTCGCTGACGATGCGTTCGAGGCCTATCATGTCGATGTAGTCGCGCAGGGTATGTGCCACCAGCTTGGCTTCATCGACGTTCAGGCGGCTCATGGCTTTGTTCTGTTTCTCGCCGAAGTCGCATTCTGTTGTGTCGAACCAGGTCAGTGGCGTGTCCATGAGGTGCACTACACGGTCGGCTACTTCGGGGGCTGCCATCAGCTCTCCGTGGTAGAACCATCGTGAGGGGAACGCCATGATATCGCGGTGCATGCGGTATTGCATGTTAAGGAGGGTCACACATTCCGGTTTGGAATGCGTGATGTGCTGCATCAGTGTGCTTGACAACCCCTTTCGGGCGGCTTCCACGCATTTGACTGTGGGTGGCAGCTGCTGGTGGTCGCCGCCGAGGATGACGCGGTCGGCTTTCAGGATTGCGGCCCAGCAGGCGGGTTCGAGTGCTTGAGCCGCTTCGTCGATGAAGAGCGTGCCGAAGTGGCGGTGTTCCATGATATGGTAGGCACTGCCGATGAGGGTGCAGCTCACTACACTGGCTTGTTCGAAGAGGTCGGAATTGATTTTGATTTCCAGCTCCATCTGACGTTTTCTGAGACGGCGCAGCTGGTTCTGCCGTTCGCGTGAAGCCTTGTTGCCGGAGGCTTCGCGCAGAGTGCGGCGAATGTTCCACAGCTCAGGGTAGTCAGGGTGGTCGGCATAGCGTCGTTCATAGCTACATGCCAGCATTTCGTCGCTCATCTTCAGGGGATTGCCTATTCGCAACACGTTGAGGCCGCGTCTCGACAGCTGCTCGCTGATCCAGTCGACGGCGGCATTGCTGGGGGCGCATACCAGCACCTGGTTTTCGTGTCGCAGGGTCTCGATGATGGCTTCGACCAATGTAGTGGTCTTGCCTGTGCCCGGTGGACCGTGGATTATGGCTACATCCATTGCTGCCACAGCTTTACGGATGGCTTCGTTCTGTCTCTCGTTGAGCCACTGGACCGTTATTGGGGGCAGCTGCCGGAAGCGTGGTTTGATGTTGCCGATCAGTGTCTCTCGCAGGTGGATGAATTTCTCTTCGGTAGAGTGCATGGCCGAGTGGATGGCTTCGTGCATGACGCGGTACGAGGTGTCGTCGATGGCGGCACGGATGCCCAGAAGTTGTGTCTCGGCTTTGGCCTGCAGTGATATCAGCGATGCTTTGTTGGGGAGCTGGATTTGAAGGACGCCCTCTTTGTAGCTGTCGACAAAGCAGAGGTGAGGGAGTTCGACGATGGCGGTACCGTCGGGAGAGAGGTGGAAGAACACAGCGGGGTGGCCAGGTTCGAAGTCGTTCTCCAACTCGTCTCCGTCACTTTCGTACGATATTGTCAGGATAAGCTGGTTGAGGGCGTTGTAACCGGAACCATTGATGGTTATGGGGTATTTGCAGTCGGCCTCGCAGACGCGGCCGCTGATGTTGCCGGCATCGAGCGAGTGGCTGTAGGCGGCACGTTCGTAGTCCTGCTCCATCTTGAGGAGCTCGTCAAG
>JAFSKP010000156.1 GCA_017448905.1 Bacteroidales bacterium
AACCAGAACAAAAACGGCAACCAGAACAAAAACGGCAACCAGAACAGGAACCCTTTCCAACCCAACAGGCAGAACAAAAGCAACAACGGGAAAAAACGGGGCAGCGAGTGGTTCATGTACATCATCTATGCGATCATCATCCTCTCGTTGGGTGGTGTATGGCTAGGTGGAGGCAGCAAAGGAACAACCAAAGAAATCGGATGGAGCAAACTCGACGGCATCCTGCGACGTGGCGACCAAGAGAAGATTGTCATCGTCGACGGCAAATACGCAGAAATATTCATCAAAGAGGATGCCATAAAAATCGACACAGCCTACCAAGAGCTGCTCGGAGCCGAGAAAGACTACAAGAATGCCGGGCACTACACCCACAAGTTTGTCAGCATCGAGAGCTTCAAGAGCGACATCGACATGGTGGCACAGCAGAACTTCGAACGCGACACGGCATCCCAGGCCGACTCTGCCGGCTACATCAGCCCCGACCGCATCGAACAGCTACGCCGCGAGAACCATATCGACCTCACGGCCCGCGAAAGCGACAAGACCTGGGAGAAGATAGCCTACTGGTTCGGCCCCCTACTGATGATACTGCTCTTCTTCGTAATCATGAGCCGCGTGGCTAACCGCCAGATGGGCGGAGGCGGCATCTTCAGCGTAGGCAAATCGAAAGCCAAAATCTATGACGGCAAAACCACCACAACGAACGTCACCTTCAAGGATGTCGCCGGACTGGAAGGAGCCAAAGAGGAGGTCATGGAAGTTGTCGACTTCCTCAAGAATCCACAGAAATACACCGCCCTGGGCGGCAAGATTCCAAAAGGCGTACTGCTTGTGGGACCTCCAGGCACAGGCAAGACACTCCTCGCCAAAGCCGTGGCCGGCGAAGCCAACGTCCCCTTCTTCTCGATGTCGGGAAGCGACTTCGTCGAGATGTTCGTCGGCGTGGGTGCCTCGCGCGTCCGCGACCTCTTCGAGGAGGCCAAGAAGAAATCCCCCTGCATCATCTTCATCGACGAGATCGACGCTGTGGGGCGTGCCCGTGGCCACAGCGGGCTGAGCAACGCCAACGACGAGCGTGGGAACACCCTCAACCAGCTCCTCACCGAGATGGACGGCTTCGGCACCAACAACGGCGTCATCGTCATGGCCGCCACCAACCGCGCCGACGTCCTTGACCGAGCCCTGCTGCGTGCCGGCCGCTTCGACCGTCAAATCTATGTCGAGCTGCCCGACATCGAGGAGCGCAAAGCCATCTTCGAAGTCCACATGAAAGACCTGAAACTCGGCACCGACATCGACAAGGACTTCCTCTCCAAGCAAACCCCAGGGTTCTCGGGTGCCGACATCGCCAATGTCTGCAACGAGGCCGCACTATGTGCTGCCCGCAAGGGCAAGGAAATCATCGAGAGACAAGACTTCCTCGATGCCATCGACCGTATCATCGGCGGACTCGAGAAACGCTCCAAAGTCATCACCCCAGAGGAAAAACGCACCATAGCATACCACGAATCAGGTCACGCATCCGTCAGCTGGCAGCTCCGCTGGGGCAACCCGCTGGTCAAAGTCACCATTGTGCCACGCGGTAAAGCACTCGGAGCTGCCTGGTACCTGCCCGAAGAACGCCAAATCACCACCTACGAACAGATGTTCGATGAGATAACCTCGCTTGTCGCAGGTCGCGCTGCCGAAGAGGTGGTCTTCGGACAAATCTCCACCGGCGCCCTCAACGACCTGGAAAGAGCGACAAAAATAGCATTCTCGCTTGTCGCTTACTACGGGATGAGTCCCAAAATAGGAAACATCAGCTACTATGACACCGCAAACCAAGGCGACTTCAACTTCACAAAACCCTTCAGCGAGCAGACCAACCAGACGATCGACGCCGAGGTGAAACGCATGGTGGAAGAGGCTTACGTCCGCGCCAAGAAAATCATCGCCGAAAGCCGCGACAAGCTCGACCAGCTTGCCACTCTGCTCTATGAACGCGAGGTCATCTTCCGCGAGGACGTAGAGAAAATCTACGGCCCACGGCCTTGGGAAGAAAGCGGAGAGCGCAACGATGAAAAACAACAATTGTAACGCATAACCCAATAGCCAAATTGAAAGACAACCGACTGAAAGAACAGCTGTTCCGCAACATCCGCGAGACTCTTATCGAACGCGATGACCTCTCTGACTGCGACATACCGGTTGCGGACACTTCTTCTCTTGTCGGACATGACGACGATCTCTGCATAACATTCACGAAAAGTTTCACCCAAGCCGGCGGCACACTCCACTACTGCTACAAAGAATGCGACATCCGCAGCCAGATACTTGACATACAGCACCTGCATGGAGATGCCACCATAGGCTGCGCATCCGACAACCTCAACAGTTTCCTCGGCCACCTGGAAGTGGACAACCGGGCCATGCTGCCTTTCGAATCTCCCACGTTGGGAGCAACCCTGTGCGAGGCTCTGATAGCAGACCAAGGCTCAATGGTCATCAGCTCCAACCTCGGCCTGGGGGTGACTGTACCGGCACTCTGCGACAACACCATCGTGCTGGCATTCACCTCACAAGTGGTCGCCGACTGGAGAATGGCCAGCGAACGCCTCAAGCAGCTCTACCCCATCTACCCCGACCAAATCATGGTGGCACATCCTGCCAGTTACGCCTGCCGCAAAGGTCTCCAGAAATTCTACCTCATCCTTATCGAAGACGAAACAATCTAGTCATGAAAAAAATCCTTATCCGAACCATCAGCGGCGCAATTTACATCGCCGTAATCATCGTCGCAGTCTATATTGGAGACTGGGCTTGCGACTATACCCTCGGCGAGTTCGTTTTCGGCGGCTTGTTTCTACTCTTTACCATCATAGGTACTAATGAGGTGGTCAAGAACCTTGCCGTCAAAGGAATACATTGCAACAAAGCTGCCGTATACACTGTAGCCATTCTCGCATACCTCATCATCTTCATCTGGGAACAGCCCGCACTGGCCGAAGACGAAGATTGGTCGCTTGCACTCCTTACCACCGTCCCTGCCGTAGTGATGACTCCCTTCATCCTGCAGCTGTGGCGTAACGACGAAGCACCTTTCGCCAACATCGGCTACTCACTCCTGCCCACCATCTGGGTCGCCATACCCCTCTCGCTGGCCAACCATATCAACGACACCGACAACAACCTCATGATGATGGTTTTCGTCCTGATCTGGGTCAACGACACCTTCGCCTACCTCACCGGCATGATGTTTGGACGGCACAAGATGTGGGAGCGCCACTCGCCCAACAAGACATGGGAAGGCACCATAGGAGGACTTCTTTTCTGCGTCGCCACAGCCATCGTAACCGGTTCATTCTTTTTTGACTTTTTTGATAATTATTACTGTATTTTCGACTGGGTCGTCATCGGTGTGATATGCAGCGTCGCAGGAACTCTCGGAGATCTTGTCGAATCAATGTTCAAACGCTTTTGCGGAGTGAAAGACAGCGGCAATATCATGCCCGGCCACGGTGGCCTCCTCGACCGCTTCGACAGTTTGCTCCTCGCCGTCCCCTTCATACAAGCATATCTAGTATTTGCGATTGGCGACCTATAACCTGTGACACAAGAAATTAGTAAAAGAGAGTAAAACATAAAACGTCAAACATAAAACGTAAGTAATGTTAAAAAAATAAATCGTGACAATAATCATGGTTATTTTACTGATAATGAGCACGAAATATTCTTTAAACCTTAAACCATAAACTTTAAACCTTAAACCTTAAACCTTAAACCTTAAACCTTAAACCTTAAACCTTAAACCTTAAACCTTAAACC
>JAFSKP010000157.1 GCA_017448905.1 Bacteroidales bacterium
GGAGAGCAATTCCTGAAAGAAAACGGCAAGAAGAAGGGAATCACCACCACCAAGAGCGGCCTGCAATACCAAGTCCTGCAGAATGGCAACGGCAAACGCCCCACAGCCAACAGCACGGTGAAAGTCCACTACACTGGCAAGCTTCTGAGTGGAAAAGTGTTCGACAGTAGTGTGGAACGTGGCGAGCCCATGGAGTTCCCCGTCGGAGCAGTCATTCCCGGCTGGACCGAAGGCCTTCAGCTGATGGACGAGGGGTCGAAGTATATGTTCTACATCCCTTACAATCTGGCCTACGGTGAGAACCCCGTAGGGGATATCCCTCCCGGATCAACACTGATTTTCGAAGTCGAACTGATTCAGATTGTTAAGTGAGTAGTGAATTGTGATTAGTGAATTGTGCACGGTTGGTACGCACGTGCCCTCGTCCGCGTACCAACTTTCAACAAATCAACAAATCAACTGAACTTCCTTGTCAAACACTTTCGGAACACATTTCAAACTAACCACCTATGGCGAGTCGCACGGCACAGCCATAGGTGGTGTTGTTGATGGCTGCCCCGCAGGATTGGTCTTCGACAGCGACCTGCTTGTCGCCGAGATGGCTCGTCGCCATGTGGGCACTGAAGCCACAGCACGCATCGAAGCCGACAGCGTCGACATTTTCTCGGGTGTCTACCAGGGACGCACCCTTGGCACTCCCATCGCCTTCTCGATTCGTAACCAAGAGTCCGACAGCAGCGACTACGACGAGCTCCGTGACCTCTACCGCCCTGGTCATGCCGACTACACCTACGCCATGCGTTACGGCATCCGCGACCATCGCGGCGGAGGCCGCGCCTCCGCTCGCGAGACGGCGACGCGCGTTGTGGGTGGTGCAATCGCCAAGATGCTGCTGCGCGAAAAGGGCATTACTTTCAATGCTGAAGTCATAAAACAGGGCGTCGCCGAAGATCATGACAGCGCCGGCGGCATAATAGAATGTACCATCAAGGGACTCCCTGCAGGCATCGGCAACCCCGTCTTTGGCAAACTCAACGCCACACTCGCCGCTGCAATGATGAGCATTCCCTCTGCTATAGGTTTCGAAATGGGTGCAGGTTTTGCCGCCGCCGAAATGAAAGGCAGCGAGTTCCGCGACGAATGGCATTGTAGCTCGCTTCGTCCCGAAGCGAGACAGGCAACAACCGAAACCAACCATTGCGGCGGCATCCAAGGCGGCATCAGCAACGGAATGCCCATAGTGTTCCGCGTAGCTTTCCACCCTGTCACTACCATCGACCAGCCGACCCAATGCCTCGACCCCGACGGCAACCTCCACACCTGGCAGCCTCGTGGCCGTCACGACCGCTGCCACCTGCCTAGAACCGTCGTCGTCGTCGAAGCCATGGCAGCGATGACCATGGCTGACCATATCATTTGACAATTGATAATTAATAGTTAATAATTGATTCTCGCAACAATACAATAACAAAGTCAGAATGAAACTATTAAAAATAATCTGTGCCATCTGTGTAATCTGTGTGACTTTCGCATGCGGTGGGAAAAAAGGCGACGGCGTCCAAACATTCAGCCTCGAAGGCATGCTGGCAAACGCTGCCGACAAGATGCTCTATATCGAAGAAATGACCCCTGACAACGGTCCGCAGTTTGTCGACTCGATACTATGCGACGCCAAAGGGCATTTCAAATATAAGGGCTCGATGCACTACCAGACCTTCTTCAACCTCCACAGCAGCCACTACGACTTCATCGTCCTGCTGCCCAGCGACGGCGACAAGATTGAGATGACCGGCGACGCCAACGACTTGGGACGCACCTATATGGTGAAAGGCTCGAGAGAGTCGCAGCTTATGTGGCAGATCCAAAGCTACATAAACCAGTCCAACCTCGCCATCCAGGACCTTGCCCAACAGGATGCACAGAACCGCAGCACACTGAGCGAGAAAGAGTTCGAAAAGGCTCATGCCCGTACCGACTCCCTATTCCTAGCCGAACGGCAGACCACCTACAAGATGATGCTCAATTTCATCGACGACAACCCTGGCTCGCTGAGCACCCTCTACGCCCTTGATGCCCCCTTCAACCATACCATGCGTCTTTTCTACCAAGAGAGCGACTTCGACATCTTCGAGCAGGTGCTCCAGGGCTTGGACGAGAAGTGCCCCGACAACCCACACACCCAATATTACCGCACTCGCGTGGAACGTGCCCGCGCCATGGCATCAACCCAGGAAATCGTAATCGAATAGTGGCAACATATTTCATAACCGACGCTCACCTCGGCAGCGGAGCCGACAGCCTTCAGCGCGAGAAAGACATGGTTCGCTGGCTCGATGCCATCGAACCCGACGCCGAGCGTGTCATCATGCTGGGCGACATCTTCGACTTCTGGTTCACCTACAAGCATGCCGTTCCCCGTGGCTACGTACGTCTGCTGGGCAAAATGGCACAGATGGCCGACAACGGCGTGGAGTTCCACTTCTTCATCGGCAACCACGACATGTGGCTTTTCGACTACCTGGAGAAAGAAATCGGCGTGGTCATGCATGACGAGCCGGAGATTATGGAAATCGACGGCAAACTCTTCCTGCTGGGTCACGGTGACGGCATGGGCAACCAGGACCGCAGCTATAACCTGCTGAAGCGTGTCTTCCGCGGCAGACTGAACCAATGGCTCTTCGCCGGCATACACCCCAATATTGGATTTCCCATAGCATATGCATGGTCCGGCAGCAGCCGCAAGAAGCATAGCCATAAGTACAATGGTTATTTCGGTGACGAACGTGAGGGCATATTCCTCTTTTGCCGACGCTTTCAGGCCGAACGCATGGCTCAGGGGCTTCCCCCTATCGACTTTTTCCTTTTCGGACACCGCCATACCCCTGTAGTGAGGCCTTTGGGGAATGCTCAGTACATCAATGTGGGCAACTGGATCGAGAACCGCGACTATGCCCACTTCGACGGGGAACGTTGCGAACTTAGAAGTTTTGTGGATCAGTGATCTGCAATCACTGTTTCAGGATGCGGACGGTCTCCAATCTGGTGGCTGTCAGGATTTGCAGGTAGTATATGCCGGCAGGCAGTTGTGAGATGTCGATGTCGGAACGGTTGTCGATGGTCTCGATATGCCGTCCGGAGGCATCGAAGAGGGCAACTCGTCTGACGGCTTGGTCGATGTGAATTGTCCCGAGAGTGGGGTTGGGATAGACCACCAGTTGAGAGCTGGAGGCTGAGAGCTCTGAGTTGGGTATCGATACGCTGCCGCTGTCGAAGGTCAGAATGAGAGTGACGAGGCTGTCACATCCCTCGGCGGTGGCCAGCAACTGGCTATAGATGCCTGCCTCGGTGTATGTCGAGTCGTTCCACAGGTAGCTTTCGGTAGTTGAGGTGGCTTGTATTGTGTCCCATACTGAATGGTTGACGGTGAGATGCAGCAGTGTGATAGAGTCGCATCCGTGAACGGTAGTGAATGTATGGTTGATGTCGGCACTGGCGGTGTAGATGCTTTCGGAGAGGACGAGGCTGTCGCAGACGGCAATGTCGTGTTCAATGTCGTAGGTTGGGAATACGCTGTAGTCGATGATTTGGACGGTGCCGTCGGCATCGGTGCGTACAATGCTCGAGTCGGTGGGCTGCGAGGTGTTGATGTCGGTACCATCGATGGCATAGCTGTCGCCCTGGCAGAGGGAGAGGTTCTGGAAAGAGACCGACTGGGCGTCGTGTGGCAGGGTGATGTTGTCAATCCAGGCACAGTCGCTGTTGCGGTTGACGCTGCCGTCCTTGGCGTAGGTGAAGGTGAGCGTGTGGTTGCCGGCGGGGATGAGGAAGGCTGCGCGGGTCCAGCTGACGACGCCCGACTGTGTGAGCTGGTCGCTGTTGTCGATGAGGAAGTGGAACTTGTCGTAGTTGGCCTCGGACGAGACACTGTAGTAGAACGAGATGCTGTCGGGCGAGGAGAGGCTTACGGCGATGCTGACTTGGGCTGTCTGGTTGTGTGTCAGTGCAGAGGTCGAGCGGAGACAGTAGGTGCCTTCGTATGCACCTGTGTTGGTTATGGTCCAAGGGTAGGTGCCTTGTGTCCACCCCGTGGTATGGTATGTGTTGTTCTCGAAGGTCTCGACGGGGCTGTTGCCGACATAAATAGTGAATAGTGAATCGTGAATAGTGAATTGAGAGAGCTTGACAGACAAGGGGACGTTGATGCCGGTTGGGAGGGCGTTGTCGGCGTGGAGCGTGAAGCTGACGGTGGTGCTGGACCCTGGGTCGAGGGTGAATGGGGATGATGTCTCGTTGACGCTTGTCCCTACGGACAGCAGTCGGGTGGGGGAGGTCAGCGTGAGGCTGCAGGATGGGAGTGTGGCATGGCCGCTGTTGCTCACGACTGCGACGATGGAGGCTGACGTGCCGGGAGTGATGCTGAGGGCACTTTGGCTCATGTCGACAGTTATGACGGGAGCAACGACAGAGATGGTGTGGTCGGCGGCGACGGGTTGTGCCAGACCGTCGCAGGTCGTTGACGAGGATAGTGTGATGGTTGTGCCATCGTGTATGGTGTCGGCCAGGACTATCAGACAGGAGACAATGACCGTGTCGCCTGCGGGCAGGCTGTCGATGGTGAATGTCGAAGGTGTGAGTGTGAGAGCGTTGCTGGTCTCCGACAAGGAGGAGGTGACGTTATATGCGTCCACGTCGCCCAGATTGGCAAAAAGGAGATTGACGTTGACGGTCGAGCCGGCTTCAAGACCCGCGTCGGGGGTGACGGCCAGAAGCATGGGATATTTGCCGGACGGCTGTATGACGCTCACTTGGCTGAAAGCGGTCTGATACTGCTGTGCCGAAGCTGCCAGTTCGTATGTGCCGAGCGGCAGTGCGGATGGTAACGAGAGTGTTGCGTTGCCACTGGCATCGGCGAATGCTGCGGCGACGAGGTTATGGCTGGCCGCGTCGGTGAGGGCGATGTAGGCGTAGGGGGCTGCGCTGACGGTGAGGCTGCTGGTGCCGACGGTTATGACGGAAGGGGCTGAAACGGTCATTGCCGGAGCCTGTGTCAGATAGGGCATCACTGAGGGATCGCCCATGAGGTGGTATATCTCCCAGTAGTAGAGCTTGCGACTCGATGTGGAGCTCTCGACGGCGAGGTTGCCGACGAACATGATGGCGCCTTGGGTGAGCGCCCATTGGCTGTAGGGTTCGTTGTGGGTGTGGCAGAAACGGTCGTAGGCACCGAGGTTGGCGGAGTTGTAGGCCATGGACATGGTGGGTCCGATGCTGGAGCTGCTGCGGAGCCCCACGGCCCAGTAGAAGTCCTCGTACCAGTAGGTGCTGTTGCTGCCGCCGATGTAGCCTACGGCGCCGCAGTAGTTGTCCTTGCGCAGCAGCGACTCGCCGAAGCAGGTGGTGGTCTCGAACTTGTTGGTGAGGCAGCAGTTGCCTATCATGAGGCCGAACTTCTGGCTGTTGGTCATGGAGGCGACATGTGTCGTCGTGAAGTTGGGTGTGCCCCAGCTGGTGGCGCTGCCGTGGGCGGAGTAGTTGATCCAGCCGGCGCCCTGGTTGTAGTAGCTTCGCACGGTGGCGGAGTTGGACGATGCGCTGCTGCCGATGGTGACGCCTTGTGCCGAGGGGACTATGGAGGTGTTGTTCTTGAAATACATGACCTGGGTGAACCCTTGGGTGCTATTGACGTAATGCGTGGCGGCATAGTCCATTGCCGGGTCGGCATGGGTGTAGCCGTAGTCGCCGGAGGAACCACCGTCAACGCC
>JAFSKP010000022.1 GCA_017448905.1 Bacteroidales bacterium
CCTTTTGTTTATTAGTTATTCACTATTCACTAATCACTATTCACTAATCACTATTCACTAATCACTATTCACTAATCACTATTCACTTCCCCCCGCGGCGATGCGGGCGCGTTTGCGTTCAATCTCGTCGAGGATAATCTTGCGGATACGCAGATGCTGGGGTGTGATTTCCAGATATTCGTCGTCGCGTATGTATTCCATGGCCTCTTCGAGGCTGAACTTGATGGCTGGGGTACATGTCGACTTCTCGTCAGCGCTTTTGGTACGCATGTTGGTGAGGTTCTTGGCGGTGACGACGTTGATGACGATGTCGTTGCCAGGGCGGAGGCTCTCGCCGATGACCTGGCCGGCATACACTTGGTCGCCGGGTTCGATGAAGAAAGGTCCGCGGTCCTGCAGCTTGCTGATGCTGTAGGCTGTGGCCTCGCCGGTCTCTTTGGCGATGAGGGCGCCGTACTTGTGGTCGTCGATGTCGCCTTTCCAGGGCTGGTATTCGAGGAAGCGGCTGGCGATGACGGCTTCGCCGTTGGTGGCGGTGAGCAGGGTGTTGCGCAGTCCTATGATGCCGCGGCTGGGGATGGTGAAGTCGAGCTGTACGCGGTCGCCTTTGGTCTCGATGTTGCCCACTTCGCCCTTGCGGCGGGTGACCACGTCGATGACTTTGGAGCTGAACTCCTCGGGAACGAGGACTGTGAGTTGCTCGATGGGTTCGCATCGCTGTCCGTCGATTTCCTTGATGATGACTTTGGGCTGTCCCACCTGGAGTTCGTAGCCTTCGCGGCGCATGGTCTCGATGAGGATGGAGAGGTGCAGTATTCCACGGCCGAAAACAACCAGAGCATCGGGCGAGCCGGTCTCCTCGATGCGCATGGCGAGGTTTTTCTCGAGTTCGTGGAAGAGGCGGTCGCGCAGGTGGCGGCTGGTGACATATTTGCCTTCCTTGCCGAAGAAAGGCGAGGTGTTGATGGTGAAGAGCATGCTCATCGTCGGTTCGTCGACCTTGATGGGAGGCAGTGGCTCGGGGTTGTCGGCGTCGCAGATGGTGTCGCCGATTTCGAACATGACGCTTTTGTCGAGGTCGAGGAGGACGGCGCAGATCTCGCCGGCCGAGATGACGTTTTTGGTGCGTTCCTTGCCGAGTCCCTCGAAGGTGTAGAGCTCCTTGATGCGGCTCATGATGTGGCTTTGGTCGCGTTTGACGAGGCAGATGGGCTGTCCGGCCTGCAGCGTGCCGCGGTTGAGGCGTCCTACGGCAATGCGGCCGAGGTAGCTGCTGTAGTCGAGCGATGAGAGCATCATCTGTGTGTTGCCGTCGGCGACTCGCGGTTCGGGGATGTGTTTGATGATGAGGTCCATCAGATAGCTGATGTCGTCGGTGGGGTTGTTCCAGTCGGCGCCCATCCAACCCTGTTTCGCGCTGCCGAAGGCGGTGGGGAAGTCGAGCTGGTCGTTGTTGGCGCCGAGGTTGAACATGAGGTCGAAGACGGCTTCCTGGGTCTGTTCGGGGTCGCAGTTGGGCTTGTCGACCTTGTTGATGACCACGATAGGCTTGAGTCCCAGTTCGATGGCTTTCTGAAGGACGAAGCGGGTCTGCGGCATGGGTCCTTCGAAGGCGTCGACGACGAGCAACACGCCGTCGGCCATGTTCAGCACACGTTCCACCTCGCCGCCGAAGTCGCTGTGGCCAGGAGTGTCGATGATGTTGATTTTATACTCTTTGTAGCGGACGCTTACGTTTTTGGACAGGATGGTGATGCCTCTTTCGCGTTCGAGGTCGTTGTTGTCGAGTATCAAGTCGCCGGTCTCTTGGTTGTCGCGGAAGAGTTTGGCCTGGTGCAGCATGCGGTCGACCAGGGTTGTTTTGCCATGGTCGACGTGTGCAATGATGGCCACATTACGGATGTTTTGCATTGTGTGTTGAATAGTGGAAGATGAGAATGTATATGTTTGGGTTTATTTTTTCAGCAGTTTTGTTGTCGACGTTGCCGTGCGGAGCAGGTAGATGCCTTTGGGCAGTTCTGTGATGTCGATGGTTTTTCGCGGGCTGCTGCATGTGGCCGAAAGGAGACGTCGTCCCATGATGTCGTATATCTCCACAGTCCCTTGTTGTCCTTCGATGGTGATGGAGGTGGTGGCTGGGTTGGGGTAGATGACGAGGGGAGAGGCCATGGCTTCGGTGACGGCGTTGCCGGGGATCCATTCGTAGCATCCTATGTCCGTCCGTCCGTTGAGGAAGCGGTTGTTGTCATCGAGGTCGCGGATGTAGGCGCCGGAACGCACCGTGTCGCCGGCATCGACGAGAGGCGAGAGACTGCTGATACGCCAGTCGCCGAGGTTTTCCGAGCGTCCTACCGTGATGTCGGGGTCCATGAAGAAGGGGCCTGCCTCGCCGGCGGGGCGGTTTTCGTGGCTCAACCCGAAATTGCTGTTGCTGTCCGTTGCTTCGAGTCCCTCGATGGCGCAGAAAAAGATGTTGCGTGTGTCGTCGATGGCCAGCTGCGACGAGTTGTTCCAGACGACGCTGTTGCGGACGCGTTTGGTGTTGTTGGTGTCGTTGACGATACCGGTGCCTCTGTTGCAGACGATGTCGCATCCGTCGATGCCGCTGTTGGAGAGTTGGATGCCGTAGCCGTCGTTGTGGGCCACAAGGCAGTTACGCAGCGAGCTGTTGAAATTGAGCGAGGCTCCGCCGCCGCGGTTGTTGTGGATGATGCAGTTGTATACCGTGGCGCCGTTGTCGAGCAGGGCGGCGCCGTTGGTGGCGGTGTTGTTCTCGATGGTGCACCGTTCCATACGGAGACCGCTGTTGAGGGTTACTCCGGCGCCGTTGGTTGCGTAGCCGTCGGCGATGGTCACGTCGTAGATGGAGGCGTTGGTGATGTCTGATGAAGCATAGAGGGCGATGCGGCGGCCGTCGCCGCTCAGGATTGTCTTGCCGTCGCCGCTGCGGTCGTCGAGGGAGGACTCTGTGCCGTCAAAGCCGCCGTGGATGTTCACGCTCGACTCCATCTCGAAGGCGTAGGGGCTGGTGACGTTGCCCTTGTAGGTGCCGTTCTTGACCCAGATGTTCTTCTTGCTGCAGAGTTTGGCGAGGCGGATGGCGTCGTGCAGGTTGGGGTTGGCGTCTTCCCATGAGGAGCCGCCGCCGTTGCCGTCGGCGGCGATGTAGATGGTGTCGCCGAGGGGTGAGAAGCGTGAGGGTATGATGTTGAACACTGCGGCTTGCCCTGTGCTGAATCCGCCGACGTAAGAGATGGTGAAGAATCCGTCGCCCGAGCCGCTCCAGCCGAAGTTGAAGCTGTAGGTGCCGTTGGTGTTGTAGCCGTCGCAGACGAATGCGTGGCCGCCGTCGTTGTTGGAGCCGCTGTAGTAGACGGGACGTCCGTTGTCAAGCTCGTTGCGGAGCAGCGAGTCCCAGAGTTGCAGGTTGGTGGGTTTTGACATGTGGTAGCTGTTGGCGTAGCCGAAATACTTCAGGCCGTTGGGGACATCGGTGCTGTAGGCTCCGCTGCCGGTGGTGTGGCCGGGGTTGAGGTAGTTCATCCTAACCGAGACGCCGCAGTAGTAGCAGAGCAGCGAGACGTTGTGTTGGCTTGACGCCAGAGAGTAGGTGCTGACCGATGTGGGCATTTTGGTGTAGTCGAACGTCACCGAGTCGTATGCCGCATACTGGTAGCCGTGGTAGGAATGGTAGTAGCTGGAACGCGAGAAGCCTGTGGTCGGGTAGCGGTGGTAGCGGATGATTTGGGCCATAGCCGTGGCCACGCAGCCGGTGTAGCTGTGCCCGTTGGGTCCCGGGCTGTAGACGGGGCAGTAGTTGTTGTAGCCGCCGCCTTGGTCCCATTTGGTCTCGACCAGCGGCCCTACCGAGCTTTTCGACTTGTCGGCGAGGCTGCGGGTGTCGCCGGCGAGAAGCTTCTTCCAGCTGTCCTTGCAGCCTTTGTGGAACGTCAGCGTGGCATCGTCCTTGGGGGCTGCGCTTTTCATGGCGTCGACGTCGCTGGCGTATGCGTTGAGCCAAGCTTTCAGATTGCAGGGGACATTCAGGGTGTCGTAGTTGCCGCCGAAAGAGTATCCGACGAGGGGGTCGTAGCTGAGGTCGGCACCGAAAGCCACGAAGCCGTCGTTGTCGACATTGAAGATGTAGATGATCGGGTCGCCGCTCTGGCCGATGATGGTGTGGTAGAGGGTCATCTGTCGGATGTCGTGCGACGGCTGTACCGCAGCGAGGTAGTTGGCGGCGGCACGCTGGGCGTCGCTGACACTTACATGCTGTGCCTGTGCGATGACGAGCAGCAGACACGATGCGAAGGAAAGAAGAAGACGTTTCATCGCTATGGGAAATGATTGATTGAAAAAACTTATTTGTTTGCTATATAATTACGGACGTTGTCGAAGACTATGTCGGCACGTATGTCGAAGGCTTCGCGCGTTGCGTATGCAATATGGGGTGTGAGGATGCAGTTGGGAGCGGCGAGGAGGGGGTGGCTTGACGGCAGTGGCGGTTCGGATTCGAAGACGTCGATGGCGGCAGCGGCGATGCGGTGCTCGTTGAGAGCGGCCGCGAGGGCGTCGATGTCGACGACGTTGCCGCGGGCGGTGTTGACGAGTATGGCGCTTTCCTTCATGAGCGAGAGCTCGTGTTGTCCGATGATGTGGTGGGTCTCTTGGTTGAGCGGCACATGGAGCGAGACGATGTCGCTCTGGCGCATGAGGGTGTCGAGGTCCGTATATGAGGCTCCGAGAGCTTCCACTTCGGGGCGGCGGGTGCGGCTGAAAGCCAACACATGGCAGCCGAAAGCACGCAGCAGCCTGATGACGGCAGTGCCGATGGCCCCTGTTCCGACTATGCCCACGGTCTTGCCATGCAGCTCTCTGCCAAGGAATATGCCGCGTGTGAGGCCGTTGCGTGTGGCGGCATCGCACACGGTGATTTTGCGGAGGGCATCAATCATAAGGCCTATGGCCAGTTCGCTGACGGCAGTGGTGGAGTAGCCGGCGGCGTTGCGTACCTCGATGCCGCGCTGACGGCAGCATTCGAGGTCAATGTGGTCGAGTCCGGTGAAGGCTACGGAGAACATCTTGAGGTTAGGGCAGGCATTGATGGTATCTGCGGTAAGCCTGATGTTGGAGATGACGACGATGTCGCTGTCGCTCATGCGTTGCGCAAGAGTGGAGGGGCTCTCGTCGCGGTTCATGAAGTATTGGAATTCGTGCCCCTTGGCGTTGAATTCATTCTTCAGTTCTATGAATTGGCTTTCGCTGATTCCCAGTGGTTCTACGCAGGTTATTTTCATTTTTGCTGATTTTATGGTTTTGTCTAGATTGCCTAGATTGCCTAGATTGCCTAGATTGCCTAGATTGCCTAGATTGCCTAGATATTAAAACATAACGGCAAAATATCAGTAATATTTTGCCGTTATGAAATAAATGTTAATGTCTTTTCTTTTTGACGGAGAATCCGAAGCCGCCGAGTTTCTCTCCGAGACCGTAGTATTTACCATGTGAGTAGGCGAGGGGAGAGGCGTGGTTGAGCTGGAATCCGCCAGTTGTCTTGTCGATAAGGCTTTCTTCCGCATCGATGGCCACGACTTCGGCAATGAACATGTCATGTGAGCCGAGGGGTTTTGTTTCCAAGACTTTGCATTCGATGTTGAGTGGTGACTCGGCGATGAGTGGGGCTTTGACGAGTTGGGCTTTTTCAGGTGTCAGCGAGAGGGTCTTGAATTTGTTGACCTCGCGGCCGCTCTTGACGCCGCACCAGTCGGTGGCATAAGCCAGCGACTCGGTGGTGAGGTTGATGACGAACTCTTTCGTCCTGGAGATAATGCTGTGCGAGTGGCGTCCGGGGCGGACAGAGATATAGCACAAGGGCGGGTCACTGCATATAGTGCCCGTCCATGCTATGGTGATGATGTTGTAGTTGTCGGGAGCATCGCCGCATGACACCATGACGGCCGGCAGGGGGTAGAGCATGTTGCCCGGTTTGAATGGTACTTTACTCATTACTCCTTGAATTTGCGTTCGAGTTCGTCGACCCAGAAGTGGAACTGTTTGTCGGTCTCGTTGAGGTTGGCCACGGTCTTGCAGGCGTGGAGCACTGTGGCGTGGTCCTTGTTGCCGCATTGAAGGCCGATGATGGCGAGTGACGACTTGGTCATTTTCTTGGCGAAGTACATGGTCAGCTGCCGAGCCTGCACTATCTCGCGCTTGCGTGTTGACGACTGGATGCTCTCGACGGGGAGTTTGAAGTAGTCGCACACCACTTTCTGTATATAGTCTATGGTTATTTCGCGTGTGGTGTTCTTGACGAACTTGTCGACCATTTGCTTTGCGAGGTCGAGGGTTATTTGCCGGTGGTTGAGCGACGACTGGGCAATGAGCGACACCAGTGCGCCTTCCAGCTCGCGGACGTTGGTGTTGATGTTGTAGGCAATGTATTCGATGACATCTTCGGGCATTTCGATGCCGTCGTTGGCCAGTTTCTGCTTCAGTATTGCAATGCGGGTCTCGGTGTCGGGGGTGCCGAGGTCGGCTGCAAGTCCCCATTTGAGGCGTGACAACAGACGTGGCTCAAGGGTGCCGAGGTCGGAGGGGGCCTTGTCGCTGGTGATGATAATCTGGCTGTTGCGTTGATGCAGGTAGTTGAAGATGTGGAAGAAAGCTTCTTGCGTATGAGGTCCTTTAGAAGCCCAGAACTGGATGTCGTCGAGGATTAGGAAGTCAATCATCTCG
This sequence comes from Bacteroidales bacterium, assembly GCA_017448905.1. Classification (GTDB taxonomy): domain Bacteria; phylum Bacteroidota; class Bacteroidia; order Bacteroidales; family P3; genus Colimorpha. Next base: position 6,736 of record JAFSKP010000022.1, read on the forward strand.
TAGAAATGGATGAAGTCGTTGGTGTTCTTGTTCTTCACGGCCTCGACATATTGCTGCAGGAACTGTTCGGAGGTCACATAGAGGACGGTCTTTTCGGGGTGCTTCTCTTTTGTCTTGATGCCGATGGCGTGAGCCAGATGTGTCTTGCCGAGGCCCACGCCGCCATGGAGCAGCAGGGGGTTGAAAGATGTCTTTCCCGGGTTTTCTGCCACGGCATAGCCGGCAGAGCGGGCCAGTCGGTTGCATTCACCCTCGACGAAGTTCTCGAGCGTATAGTTGCCGTTGAGTTGGGAGTTGATTTTCAGTTTCTGGATGCCCGGAATGATGAAGGGGTTGGCGATCTGGTGACCGCCATCGCCGCCCAGAATCATGGGGATGTCCTTGGCGCGGTTGTGTGTGGCCTGCCGTCCCGACGAGGGAAGTTCGGTGGTGATGGGTGTCTCGCCGATGCTCGTGTCCATGAGGATGCTGTACTTGAGCATGCCACCGGGACCCAGCTGGAGGCGTATGGTACGCTTCAGCAGGTCGAGGAAATGCTCTTCGAGCCATTCATAGAAGAATTGGCTGGGGACGCGTATGGTGAGGATGTTGTTCTCCAGTTGGACGGGGACAATGGGCTCGAACCATGTGCGGAACACCTGCTCGTTGTCTGGTCCGAGGTTCTCTTTGATAATCTTTAAACAGTTTTCCCAAACAGTCTTGTAGTTTTGCATCGTTCAGTTATATTTTTTCGGTGTGATTATTCACTAATTACCGTGAAAATGTTTTAATCCGTTTCGTGTTGCAAAAATGCCTTATTTTTTTTTTGCGTCAGAATGAAAAAAAATTTGCCCGTTTCGCTTTTTTTTATTAAACCGAAACGCTTTCTTTTTTGAAGGAAAATGTATTGAACCCCAAAAAAACTTATTCCACAACAATTTATTCCAACAATAGCCTTTTTAAGCCCTCGTAATATACGGCTTTTTTTAGAAATCCAAAAAATTTATTCTGTTTTTTCGCTTTTTTTTTTGAACTTTTTTTGTTGAAAAGATAAGTCTCTGTGATATAGTTTGATTGTTTTTTGTGTTAATATAAATCATTGGTTTATATTTAATTAGTATAATAAATTGATTTGCAGAGAGGCTTGTTTAGGGCGTGATCTCTATGTGTCGGATTGTCATTGTTTTTTGTCTGTCTCGTTTGTTTTGCATCATTTCCGTGATTTGTAAAAGGTGCTTTTTTTTTGTTTTTTTTTGCGTTGAAATCCCGCTCGTCGTTGTCGGCCCATGCTGTTGAAAAAAGTTTATAAAATATTTTATGTATTATTCATTATAATGCGAAAAAAGAGTAATTTTGTAGTCCGTTATAGAAAACGAAAACGGTAACAAACAACTGAATATAAAACCTTTAAAACAAAAAAACAAACAATGAAGACCGCTTATAACTTCAATGCAGGCCCTTGCGTCCTGCCAAAACAGGCCATCGAAGCCACCGTCAAGGCTCTCTATGACTTCGACAACACAGGTATCGGTATTGCCGAGATTTCCCACCGTACCCCCGGTTGGGAAAAACTTATGGCCGACACTCGCCAGCTGTGGCGTGACCTGCTGAACATCCCCGCAGAGTATGAAATCCTCTTCCTCGGTGGCGGTGCCAGCACTGGCTTCATGGACGTTCCCGCCAACCTCCTGAACAAGAAGGCTGCCTACCTGCAGACCGGCGTTTGGGCCAAGAAGGCCGCCAAAGAGGCAAAGAACTTCGGCGAGACCGTGATCGTGGCCAGCAGCGAGGACAAGACCTACAGCTACATCCCCAAGGGTTGGACTGTCCCCGCCGACGCCGACTATTTCCACATCACCACTAACAACACCATCTACGGTACCGAGATCCGCAAGGACTTCGACGCCAGCGAGATCAACAACGTCATGCTCGTCGCCGACATGAGCTCCGACATCATGAGCCGTCCCGTCGACGTGAAGAAGTACGGCCTCATCTACGCTGGTGCCCAGAAGAACGTAGGCCCTGCCGGTGTCACCGTCTACATCGTCAAGAAGGACATCCTCGGCAAGATCACCGACCGCACCTATATGAACCCCCTGCCCACCATGGTTGACTTCCGCACCCATGCCGCCGAAGAGGCCAAGAACATCAGCATGTTCAACACTCCTCCGGTGATTAACATCTTCATGATGTACCAGACCCTTCTCTGGGTGAAGGACACCATCGGTGGCGTTGCCGAGATGGAGAAAATCAACCTCAAGAAGAGTGCCCTCCTCTATGAGGAAATTGAGCGCAACAGCATGTTCGTCGGCACCGCCGAGAAGGACAGCCGCTCCATCATGAACCACTGCTTTGTCATGGCCCCCGGTCGCGAGGACAAGCAGGATGCCTTCATGGCCTTCGCCAAGGAGCGCGGCATGGTCGGCATCAAGGGTCACCGTTCGGTGGGCGGCTTCCGCGCCAGCCTCTACAACGCCTGCCCCGTCGAGGCCGTCGAGGCCCTCGTCCAGTGCATGCAGGACTTCGAGAAGCAGAACAAGTAA
>JAFSKP010000158.1 GCA_017448905.1 Bacteroidales bacterium
TTCACTGTAACCAACTGCGTCCCCGCAGTTTCACTGTAACCAACTGCGTCCCCGCAGTTTCACTGTAACCAACTGCGTCCCCGCAGTTGAAAATTACCTCTTCATAATGGAAAACGACCCTTTCTTTGACATTAACGACACTTCGCATCTCATTTGGTCAACAAAACTCCCTCATTGGCATCAAGACGGGAAGTACGTCTTTGTCACTTTTCGTCTCGGCGACTCGCTCCCTCAGGTATTATTGGATGAATACAGGGCGGATAAAGAGACCTGGATAAAAACACATCCCAAACCCTGGACTCCCGTCCAGGAGAAGGAGTACTATGACAAGTATGTGAAAGTCGTTGACAAGTGGCTGGACAGCAACTATGGAAGTTGCCTATTGAGAGAGGAGTCAAACCGCAAGATTGTAGAAAATGCATTGCACTATTATGATGGTAAGAAGTACGACCTATTGGCTTTTGTGGTAATGCCCAACCATGTCCATGTGCTTCTTCAACTATTTGCAGATGAAAATATTGTCACAATATTTAGATCCATCAAGAGCTTTTCCGCTAAACTCATCAATAAGCAAGAGCATACAACGGGACGTGTGTGGCAGTCGGAGTCTTACGACAGGCTCATCAGGGACGTAGACCACTTGAAACACGTGTTTCGTTACATTTATCTTAATAATCCTCGTCTCGCTTGGATTAAAGCGCTGTAAGCTCATTGTAGGCAACTGCGTCCCGCAGTTGCAATACTCCATCCGCGGGACGCGGATGGCTACAATGCATCCGCGGGACGCGGATGGCTACAATGCATCCGCGGGACGCGGATGGCTACAATGCATCCGCGGGACGCGGATGGCTACTACGCGGTAGAACCTTTTTTCAGTGGCTTTTTTTCAATTTCATTTTTCTTTGTAAATTTGTAAATTCAAACAACACTGAAAAATAATGTAATTATGTATCGTACACACACTTGTGGTGAATTGAACATCTCCAATGTAGGTCAGGAAGTGACCCTTGCCGGCTGGCTGCAGCGTAGCCGTGACCTCGGCGGCATGACTTTTATCGACCTGCGCGACCGCTACGGCATCACGCAGCTGGCTTTCAACATGGAAACCAACGCCGCTCTCTGTGAGCAGGCTCGTCGTCTGGGACGTGAATATGTGCTTCAGGTTAAAGGCACCGTCATCGAGCGTTCATCGAAGAACACCAAGATTCCGACCGGCGAGATTGAAATCGACGTCAAGGAACTCAACATCCTCAATGCCGCAAAGACTCCTCCCTTCACCATCGAGGACCAGAGCGACGGCGGCGACGACCTCCGCATGAAGTACCGCTACCTCGACATACGCCGCAGCCCTGTGCGTCGCAACCTGGAACTTCGCCACCGTATGGCAATGCTAGTGCGCAACTACCTCAGCGACCGCAATTTCCTTGAGATAGAAACTCCTTTCCTCATCAAGTCGACCCCCGAAGGCGCTCGCGACTTTGTGGTTCCCAGCCGCATGAACCCCGGCGAGTTCTACGCCCTGCCGCAGAGCCCGCAGCAGTACAAGCAGCTCCTCATGGTGGCGGGCATGGACCGCTACTTCCAGATTGTCCGCTGCTTCCGCGACGAGGACCTGCGTGCCGACCGTCAGCCGGAGTTCACGCAAATCGACTGCGAGATGTCGTTTGTCGAGCAGGAGGATGTCCTCATTATGTTCGAGGGTCTTGCCAAGCACCTCTTCCATGAGGTGAAGGGTATCGACTTTGACCAGTTCCCTCGCATGACATGGCACGACGCCATGCGCCTCTACGGCAGCGACAAGCCCGACATCCGCTTCGGAATGCAGTTCGTCGAGCTCAACGATGTGACCAAGGGCAAGGGCTTCGGCCTCTTCGACAATGCCGAACTCGTGGTGGGTATCTGTGCCGAGGGCTGCGCCGAATACACGCGCAAGCAGCTCGACGCCCTCACCGACTTCGTCAAGCGTCCCCAGGTGGGTGCCGGCGGAATGGTCTATATCAAATACAACGCGGACAGCAGCTTCAAGTCGTCTGTCGACAAGTTCTACACCCAGGACGACCTCAAGGCTATCGCCGACAAGTTCGGTGCCAAGCCCGGCGACCTGATGCTTATCCTCTGCGGCCCAGCCATGAAGACCCGCGTGCAGCTCTGCGCCCTGCGCCTCGAGATGGGTGGTCAGCTCGGTCTCCGCAACCCCGAGGTCTTTGCTCCCCTCTGGGTCATCGACTTCCCCCTGCTGGAATGGGACGACGAGACGCAGCGCTTCTACGCCATGCACCACCCATTCACGGCTCCCAAGCCCGAGGACGAGGCACTGCTCGACGACCCCAGCCGCTGGGGCGACATCCGTGCCAACGCCTACGACATCGTAATGAATGGCGTCGAGGTGGGCGGCGGCTCCATCCGTATCCACGACCGCACACTGCAGAACAAGATGTTCCACACCCTCGGCTTCACCGACGAACAGGCTCAGGCTCAGTTCGGTTTCCTCATGGATGCCTTCACATACGGAGCTCCTCCTCACGCCGGTCTCGCCTTCGGCTTCGACCGACTCTGCTCGCTTTTCGGCGGTGCCGACAGCATCCGCGACTTCATCGCCTTCCCCAAAAACAACTCGGGCCGCGACGTCATGAGCCAGTCCCCCTCGCCGATAAGCCAGGAGCAACTCGACGAACTCCAAATCAGCCTCAATCCTAGATGATTTAGGCGATTTAGGCGATTTAGGCGATTTAGGCAACCTAGAAAATGAAAGCACTGATCAAATCCATGCGTCTCCGGACGCTACCCCTGTCGCTGGCAGGCGTGGTGTGCGGTGGTGTTATGGGTTATGCTCTGCCAACATGCCGTCCTGGAACGCACATCTTCCTTGTCCTCACAGCTGTCTTGCTGCAGATTCTCTCCAACCTCAGCAACGAAATGGGCGACTTCAGAAACGGAGTGGATGGCGAGAATCGCCAAGGCCCTGCCTATGGCATGGCCAATGGACTCACGGAACGGCAACTATGGCGCGCCATCAACGTCACTGCCGTCCTCTGCACCCTCAGCGGACTGCTGATGTTGCTCTTCTCATTTCAATTTTCATTTTTCAATTGTCAATTTTTCGGCGTACTTGCTCTCGGTGCCGCCGCCATCTGGGCCGCCACACACTACACCCTCGGCAAGAACCCATACGGCTATCGCGGTTTGGGCGACCTCTTCGTATTCATCTTCTTCGGTCTTGTGAGCGTTATAGGCAGTTTTTTTGTAATTGCTCATGAGTTGTCTCTCTCAACACTGCCTCCCGCCATTGGCTGCGGACTTCTGAGCGTTGGAGTCCTCAATGTCAACAA
>JAFSKP010000023.1 GCA_017448905.1 Bacteroidales bacterium
ATTTCATCATACGCGTCAACGAGTTCAACCAAGTCGCCACAACGCCGCTGGAGGAATGGCTCGACTACCTGAAGAACGGCAAGGTGCGCAGCGACACCTCCGCCCCAGGCCTGCAGGAAGTCCGCAGCAAACTGCAGTATTTATCACTGGATAAGAAAGAACGCCGCGCATACGAGCGGCATCTTGAAAACCAGATGATACAGAACGACGTGATGGATACCGCCCGCCTGGAGGGCCGTGCAGAAGGCCGTGCGGAAGGCCGTGCAGAAGGCCGTGCGGAAGGCCGTGCGGAAGGCCGTGCAGAAGAAGCCATTAACATTGCGCGGAAAATGAAGGCTTCAGGCATGTCAGACGACACAATAATGCAACTCACAGGGCTGCAGCCGGATGACTTGAAAAAACTATAATCCAGTAATTCAGACCAGAACGTTGAAGTATATAAAATACCTCGGGCGTGGACAATTCGCAGTTGCGAGTACATACACCCGAGATTTTTGCCCATGAAATGTAACGGGGAACGGAACAAGGTTTAGTTCTGACGCACAGCGCGGACCGAGAACCCGCCGTAGCGGCCGTAGTAGGGCATGCCCTGGCCGTCCGAAACGAAGCAGAAGATCCACGCGCCCGTCGGGTCGTCCGTGTAGAGTGACGAGGACCAGTAGTTGACGAAGCTGCCGGCGTAGAAGAGCTCATCGCCCCAGCGGTAGCCGGCGGCGGGCAAGAAGAGGCTTTTGCCATTAGAGGCGGTGAACTTGCGGCCATAGACGCCGTTCTGTGTCATCCATGTCGATGTGGTATTGTTAATCAACTCTCGCCATTCGTCGGCGGTCGGCATGCGAGTCCCGCTGCCGAGAGCCTGCGTGGCGGCATCGTCCATCGCCTCCAGCACAGTCAGGTTGTCGGTGAAACCGTTGTAGCCAAGGCTGCTGATATTACAATACTTGGTCAGCTGGTTGTAGTCGCCGTTGCAGTAGCGGTAAGTGCTCCAGTTGTAGGTGCTTTTCGTGGTGGTCTCGCCCCAGGCGTAGTAGTCGCCGTACCCCTCGGGGGATGTGGCACCCAAATTGCACGTCGCCCACAGCAGCCCACTCGGCAAGCCCAAATCCACCCATTCGACGGTTGTGTTGCCGCCACCGCCGTTGTTTCCTCCGTTGCCGTTGCCATTTCCGTTTTCATCGTCTTTGCCGCAGGAAACCAATCCCGCAGTCAGCATAGCCGCCATGGCCACTAATAATAATCTTCTTGATTTCATCTTTTATTAGTAAGTAAGTGTTCAATAATACCGTACTCGTTTATTCTGTTGTATTACATTGACAATATGTTCTATATAATTTCAATCTTCACTTTTCAATTTTCAATTAGTACTCATATGCTACTGTTGATGATGCACTTCGATTTTCCCCTATTCCATTAGGGGCATACTATTCCAGTGATTCCATCCTCTCTACCTCGGCGATGCTGACACCGAGAGATGAGGCTATCGCCTCGTTTGTCATGCCGTTGGCATGCAACAGCCTGACAGCGGCCAAGACCTGCTCCTCTCTCTTTCCAAGCTGCTCGGTCTGCCTTGACAGCTGCTCGGTCTGTCTTGACAGCTGCTCGGTCTGTTCTGCAATGATTTTCTTTGCATCCGACGCCTCCCTCTTTGCATCCGACGCCTCCCTCTTTGCATCCGACGCCTCCTTCTTGTACATCATGATTTCGGTGTCGCGGTTCTCGATGGCGGTGTTGATTTCCTCCTCGATGTTCATGCTGTGTCGCACCTGTGCGTCAGAGGCCGCGCTGAGCAGACGCGTGACGATGCGCCTCATCTCCTCGTCTTCCATCAACGCCTCGTCGACAGTAAGAATCTGGCTGTTGTCCGCCTCCTTGCGGTCCTGGCAGAACACATCGAGGAACTTCTCCAGGCGGTTGTTACGCTGCCCTTTAAGAAAGGGTATCTGCACCACAATGCTCTCGTGGGTCAGGCTCTCGACAAAGGGATCGGGTATGCCCTCCGTGACATCGTTGCCGTCGTAGTCGCGGAAGTTGCGCCCGACATACAGCACCGGAACGCTTATCTTGCCCACGCGATGTCCCATAAGGTATATCGCTATGATCGGCATGCCGTACTGGCTCTTGTCCTCGTGCAGCATGTTGGCAGGGTTGGCATACTGCGCACCAAGATACTGGCGGAAACGGAGCGTCTCTGTCTCCACGCCTGTCTTCTGCAACTCTATGAGCACAAGCCTCTGCGTCCCGTCGGCCTCGCGGACATAGGCGTTGAAGTCGATGCGGAACATCGCAATGTTGTACTTCGTGGTGTTGGCGTACTCATTTGGACGCATCTGTATGTCGACAATCTCTTTCTTGATAAGGGCTCCCAGCAAGGTCTTGGCTATACGCTCGTCCTCCATCAGGTATTTGAAAACAGAGTCATATATAGGGTTGGCAATGTGCAGCATAAAAGTCTTTTTTATTTGTTAACGGTACAGCGATATGTAACTATGTTGATTTGTTGAACTGTTTATTTGTTTAGTTGTTGCTTGAGTGACAATAGTTTAAAACTGATTTAAATTGTAAATTGATAATGACCACTTACTTAATATTATTGTATCCAACTTTCTATAGTCAAAGTTGAAGAAAAAGTGTGAGTTTAAGAAAGGATGAAATCGCCCACCGCCTCCATCCGGGGGAGATACATGGTCTTGTCAACATAGTATTTCCCCTCTTCCCTCAGCTGCCTGAAGTCCGAGATACCATACGGAATACGCTTATAATCTGTCTGTTCTGCCATAACAAAGTATTTTTACCAAATGCAAAGATACACAAAAAATTTCAAATCGCAGCATCGACAGATCTGGTACGCGGGCACCCTCGCCCGCGGCAAAGCGGCACTTCCACGAGCGATGCACCTCCGTAGCGGCGGATTTGCAATCAGACGCACCTTGCTGTCAGGATTTGCAATCCGCAAGTTCATCTGCAAACATGATGTCTGCACTCCGGCATTATTCATCCCCCATGCCGCGGGCGAGGACGCCCTCGAACCAGAAACTGCAAACTCACACTTTTTTGGGCATCAAATATGCATTTCATGATTTTTGTGTACTTTTGCAAAAAAAAAGAAGAAATAATTCAAGCACAATAAACTGACATTCAATAGAATGAAAAGAATTATAATGATTGCTGCCCTCACAGCAATAGTCTTTGCAGCATGCAACAACAGCATTGACGAGACAACAATGCGTCAGGATGTGCACCGCATCGTGGCAAAAACGGAGCAGTGCTATGCCAACGTGCACAACGACCTCATCGACAGCCTGGACGAGGAATATTTCGCCAGCTGCAACGACGAGCTCAACGAGATGATGGCCGACAACTACAAGAAATACCGCAAAGAAGAGGACCGCCGCAAATTCGACAGCATCTTCTTCGAAGAAATTCAGAACAGCAACATCGAGAACGACTACATCTCTCTGATGCTTGAAATCTACGGAATGAACGAAGATAATTAGGATCAAACATATATACAAATGAAAAAAACATTACTCATTGCAACAATATTCCTTACGATTGGAGTAGCGGGATTGCATGCCCAAGCAAAATGGAAATATGAATTCGGCCTCGGAGGCACCTACAACAGCGGCAACATCAGCAACGTAGGCTTCCGCACCAACGGCGGCGTAGGTGTCAACGACAGCGTCAAAGCCGTCTTTGCCAACATACGCTTTCTCTACAACGAGGAGAAAAAAGTCACCACCAACATGGGACTGGATGGCGGCATCAAGTTCGACTACTACCGCAACATCCACTGGAACCCGTTCCTCGCCGCCGAATTCATAGTCAACCACTTCAAAGGCTACGACTTCAAAAGCAGCTTCCTTCTCGGCATGAAGTACAACTTCGTCTACACACCGACATACGACTACTCTATCAGTGCGGCTCTGGTGGGCGACTATGTGGACTACTACTACGAAGTACCTCCCGTCCCCAAAGACACACTCAGCGGTGTCAAGATGCGCGTGTCTGTCCGCGGGCAGATACGTCACAAGATCGGCGAGTCCACCACACTCTACCACGCCACCTTCTACCAGCCCGCCGTCACCGACTTCAGCGACTTCATCTTCTCAAGTGTCACCAAAATATCCAACAAGCTGCGCGACAACATCTCGCTCGACTTTATCTTCGACTATGGCTACCGAAGCGTTGTCCCCGAGGACAAGCACCGCCACGACCTCGCAACCGAAGTGGCTCTGAAAATCACCTTCTGATCCAATCAAACCTATTAAACCCACCCCACCCATTAAACCCATCAAACCCATAAACCCATGAAAAAAACATTCATCCTCACCCTGGCAGCAGCCATGTTTGCCACCCTCCACGCACAGAGCGTCAAGGAGACCACCGCACAATACAAAGACTACACCATCCCTGCCTATACCGTCACCGTGAAACAGGAGAAGGACCTTGTCTCCGATGCCGTCCAGCAGCGTCTGAAAGATGCAGGGCTGAAAACCAGCAAGAGCAGCGGCCACATCACCGCAGAGAACCAGACATTCACCGAGATATACTCCCAGCCCATCGACTTCTACGCCAAAGTCGACGAGGAGGGCCGCAGAAGCAACCGCGTCACCGTGGTGACCTTCTTCGCCAAGTCGCCCAACCTCTCGATAAGCCAGAACGAGCTGAACCTTAACGTTCGACGCTTCGCCGAGAGTTTCCCTACATACGCCAACCGCTATGAAGCCCAGCAGAAAGTGAACGCCGAGGCCAAAAACCTCGAGAAAGCCCAGAAGACACAGTCGAAAGCCGCATCGTCGTTGGCATCCATCGAGAAAGACATTGCATCCGACCAGGAGAAGATCACCAAGAAAGAGGCCGAAATTGCCAAGCTTCAGCAGAAAATAGAATCCCTCCAGAACGACATCACGAAACTGAACGCCAACATCGAGAAAAACAACCAGAAGAAAACCGAAGCCGAAACCAAGCTCAACCAGGCCAACCAGGATGTCCAAAATGTAGAGAGCGAGCTCAACCGCCATCGCCAGCAGGTCGGAAACCAATAATCATCATCCACATCAAATGAAAAAACGCGATATCTTACTCATAATCACCCTGGCATTCTCCATCATGGCGGCGAAGGCCACACCAGTCGATGTCACCACCGCCGAACGCGTGGCACGCAATTTCTGGAACGCCAGCCACGACAAGGATGTCACCGCCATCAGTCAACCCATGGAGCTGGTGTCTACACGCTGGGATGCCTTCTACCTGTTCCATGCCGTCGAGACACAAGGCTTCGTCATCGTCGCCGCCGACGACCGCATACAACCCATCCTCGCCTACTCGTTCCACAACCGTGCCATGAGCGACAGCGTTGGGCCCGAGATGGCCTGGTGGCTCGACGGATGGCAGCAGCAGATAGACTGGTGCCGCAACAGCCGTACAACACCAGATGCCACAGTCACCGCAGAATGGCAGAGATACTCTGAGGAGAACGACCCCATGAACGACCCCATCGTCGTCGTGGAGCCACTGCTGACAACGCAATGGGACCAGGACGAACCCTACAACGACAGCTGCCCTACCCAAAGCATGTGGGGTGGATACTACACCGTGGGGGCAGCCACCGGCTGCGTGGCCACCGCCATGGCGCAGGTGATGAAATACTGGAACTACCCCGAACAAGGCTATGGTAGCCACAGCTACTACTCCGACGTCCTCGACAGCCGGGCCCAGCCTTTCGGCAACCAATACGCCAACTTCGGAGCCACCACATACGACTGGGCTCACATGCCCGACAGGCTCACCAACAGCTCTTCCCAGCAGGAAAAAAGAGCCGTGGCGACACTCATGTACCACTGCGGCGTGGCTAGCGACATGATCTACGGCTCGGCCTACTCCGGCGGCAGCGGCGCCTTTGTCCACAACATCCCCATTCTTGCCTACGGCCATGCCATGCGCGGACTGGTCGAATTCTTCGGCTACTCGTCCAACGTCAAAGGCATCGACCGCAAGCACTACGACGACAGCACATGGACAGCCCTCGTGCTGCGCGAACTCGACGCACGCCGCCCCATCCTCTATGCCGGCGGCGACGAGACCTCGGGCGGGCACTGCTTCGTATGCGACGGCTACGACGCTGAGAACCGCGGCCACTTCAACTGGGGCTGGAGCGGCGAAGGCGACGGCTTCTATGCCCTCAACCACCTCGCACCGGGCGTTGGCGGCACAGGCGGCGGCACAGGCACCTACGACTTCTCCAACCAGCAGCAGATGCTCACCGACCTCAAACCACATGAAGGCCTTGACGACTTCGGCCCCTCAATCCGGCAGTTCCCCTACACTCAGGACTTCGAGTCCGCCCCCGTGGGATGGGATGCCTCTACCGCAGGCGACTACTACTATTCCTGGTATGTCTACGACACCACAGGCTGCCAAGGCAACTACTCGGCACTGGTGTTTGGCTACCAACGCGGCAACAGCACCGACACACTCAAGTCGCCCTATATCGTCACACCCGGCGAGTACACCCTGCAATGGGAAGAGCGCACCCTGAACAGCACCAGCGCCGCCTACAAGGTTATCCTCGATACCGCGACGCTCTTCGATACCTCTTTTTCAAACACGGCATGGCAACAGCACGAAGCCTCGTTCACAATCCACGAAGGCGACAGCCTACGGATCCAGTTCATCTACTACGGCTCGCAGGCCAGGGGCACCCTGATGATTGACAATGTTCATATCGAAAGCACAAGCAGCCCTATCGGCATCGACCATGCCAGCTTCACCGATATCGCTGTCTATCCCAATCCCACGACGGGGATGGTCTTTTTTGACACAGAGGCACTCCGCACAGAACTCTACGACCTGCAGGGTAAGCGACTGCTCTCCGCCGAGCATAAGTCGTCACTCGACCTCAACTTTCTGCCTCGCGGAACATACTTCCTCCGCACCACCACCAGCGATGGCGTAAGCCTTATGAAGATAATAAAAAAGTGACCCTTTGCAACGAGTCACTCTTTCTTGAGGATGTCCCGCATGGGACATCCTCTTTTCTTTTGTATATAGCCTACTCCTGTTCGCGTCCGTGGCAGTTCTTGTATTTCTTGCCGCTGCCGCAGGGACACGGGTCGTTGCGGCCCACCTTCTTCTCCACATGCACCGGCTGTGGCTTCTCGCGCGGTGCGGTACGCTGGGCTTCGGGAGCATCGTTGCGGCTCGTACGCAGCCCCTTTCGGTTCATCTCAGGCTGACGGGCTTCCTTCATCTCGCTCTCCTGCTTGACAGGCAGACTGGCACGGCTGAGGAACGATGCAATCTGTCGGTTGATTTCGAGCAACATCTTCTCGAAGAGGTTGAACGACTCGAACTTGTAGATGAGCAATGGATCTTTCTGCTCGTAGGAGGCGTTCTGCACCGAGGTCTTCAGCTCGTCGAGTTCACGAAGATGTTCCTTCCACATGTCGTCGATGATGGCAAGGGTGATATTCTTTTCGATGGAGAGCTGCACCTCGCGACCGCCGTTGTCGTAGGCCTTCTGCACCGGGCAGATGACATTCATGGTCTTCACGCCATCGGTGATGGGGAAGACGATGTTCTGGTAGCGGGTATTGTCGTGTATGTTCTTGATAAAAGGCAGAGCCAGCTCGGCAAGACGCTGCATGCGCTCCTTATAGGCGTTGTAGGTGAGACCGTAGAGTTTCTCCACCATGTCGGTTCCACGCGAATTGAAGAGTTCTCGCTCCGTGAATGGCACGTCGAGTGCGAAGACGCGTATCATCTCCATCTTGAACCCCTCGAAGTCGTGGTTCTGGTCGGCATCGTTGTACAGCAGCTCGCAGGTGTCGTAGAACATGTTGCTGATGTCGATGCTCAACCGGTCACCATAGAGGGCGTTGCGGCGCTTGTTGTAGATGACAGTACGCTGGTTGTTCATCACGTCGTCGTACTCGAGCAGACGTTTACGCATACCGAAGTTGTTCTCCTCAACCTTCTTCTGCGCACGTTCTATCTGTTTGGTGATCATCGAATGCTGGATAACCTCACCTTCCTGCAAGCCCATGCGGTCCATGATTGATGCTATACGCTCCGAACCGAAGATGCGCATCAGGTCGTCCTCGAGCGAGACATAGAACAGCGAGCTGCCAGGGTCACCCTGACGACCGGCACGGCCTCGCAACTGGCGGTCGACACGGCGGCTCTCATGACGCTCTGTGCCGATGATGGCAAGGCCGCCACGCTCACGCACGTCGCCTTTCAGCTTGATGTCGGTACCACGACCTGCCATGTTGGTGGCAATGGTCACACGGCCTGGCTCGCCGGCCTCGGCAACAATGTCGGCCTCTTTCTTATGAAGCTTGGCGTTGAGGACATTATGGCTGATATTGCGCATCTTGAGCATCTTGCTTAGCAGCTCGGAGGTCTCGACCGATGTTGTACCCACCAGCACAGGGCGGCCCTCGCCACGCAGACGCTCTATCTCGTCGATGACAGCCTTGAACTTCTCGCGCTTGGTCTTATATATCATGTCGTCCATGTCGACACGGGCTATAGGACGGTTGGTAGGAATAACCACGACGTCGAGCTTGTAGATATTCCAGAACTCGCCGGCTTCAGTCTCGGCAGTACCGGTCATGCCAGCCAGTTTCTTGTACATGCGGAAATAGTTCTGCAGCGTGATGGTGGCATATGTCTGTGTGGCGGCCTCAACCTTGGCGCTCTCCTTGGCCTCGACGGCCTGGTGCAGACCGTCGCTCCATCGGCGACCCTCCATGATGCGGCCTGTCTGCTCATCGACAATCTTGACTTGACGATCCTCGGTGAGGACATAGTCAACATCCTTCTCGAAGAGGGTATAGGCCTTCAGCAACTGGTCGACGGTGTGGACACGGTCGCTCTGGACAGCGAAATTGTTGTAGATCTCTTCCTTGCGCTTAGCCTTCTCCTCCGGCGAGAGATCCTCTTTCTCGAGGTCTGCAATCTCGGCGCCGACATCGGGCAGCTGGTAGAAACGGCGGTCCTCACCCATGTCGGCAAGATAGTCCATACCCTTATCGGTGAGTTCAACCGTACGCTGCTTCTCATCGACGACAAAATAAAGCTCGTCGTCGATGATGTGCATATACTTGTTCTGCTCCTGCATGTAGAAGTTCTCGGTCTTCTGGAGCAGGGTCTTGACGCCAGTCTCGCTGAGGAACTTGATGAGAGCCTTGTTTTTGGGCAAACCGCGGTAGGCACGCAGCAAGGCCATAGCTCCTGGCTGGTCGGGTTTCTGGTCGAGGTTGTCGCCCAGCTCGCGCTTGGCATCGGCCAGGATAGTGGTCACAAGCGTACGCTGGATGTTGTAGAGTTTCTCGATGACGGGTTTGAAACGGTCAAACTCCTGGTCATCGCCCTTGGCGGTGGGACCGCTGATGATGAGAGGCGTACGGGCATCGTCGATGAGCACGGAGTCCACCTCGTCGACGATGGCATAGTTGTGGCCGCGCTGCACCAGCTCGTCGGGGTTGCGGCTCATGTTGTCGCGAAGGTAGTCGAAACCAAACTCATTGTTGGTGCCATACGTGATGTCGGCATTGTAGGCAGCTTTGCGTTCGTCGCTGTGAGGCTCATGCTTGTCGATGCAGTCGACCGTAAGCCCGTGGAACTCGAAGAGCATGCCCATCCATTCAGAGTCACGCTTGGCGAGGTAGTCGTTGACGGTGACCACATGGACACCCTTGCCGGGGAGCGCGTTGAGGTAGACCGGCAGCGTGGCTACGAGGGTCTTACCCTCGCCTGTAGCCATCTCTGCGATTTTGCCGCTGTGCAGCACTACGCCGCCGATGAGCTGCACGTCGTAGTGCACCATGTCCCACTTGATCATGTTGCCGCCGGCCATCCAGCTGTTCTTGTAATGGGCTTTGCCGTCGGCATCGATGTTGACGCTCTCGCGATGTGCAGAGAGGTCGCGGTCGTGGTCGTTGGCTGTTACGACGACCTCCTCGTTTTCGGCAAAACGGCGGGCAGTCTCCTTAACGACTGCAAAGGCCTCCGGAAGAATGTCATTCAGTATCTTCTGCGTCTTGTCGTACGAAGTCTTCTCTAGCTCGTCGATACGCTTGTAGAGTTGTTCCTTCTCGTCGACAGGCATGTCGTACTCATCCTCGATGCGCTGCTTCAACTGGACCAGCTCATTCTCTTCGTCACGAATCTCATCCTGAATGCGATTCTTGAACTCAACGGTTTTTGCACGAAGATTGTCATTGGATAATTTCTGGATTTCTGGATATACTTTGAGCGTCGCATCCAAAAACGGCTGTACCTCCTTGAGGTCACGCTGCGACTTGCTGCCAAACAGTTTGCTTAAAAATTCAAACATTTTTCTGTCTATACATTTTTATTATTACACTACAATACAATCTGTTGTAAGCATTATGCCACAACAAAGCGATTCGCAAAGATATAAAAAAAACTCTTTGTACACCACATTTTTCGTACAGCCTTTCCAAAAAGATGCATCATCAAGCATTAGTTTACCATTCCACATCATACAACTGTCATAAAAAAAAACTTTTGTCCATAGCCGATTATTCAAAAAAAAAAACTACTTTTGCACACTCTTCCTACAGTGACGACACACCCTTCTAATGCGTTTTTATAACTTGATATCTGCAAATTAGTATCTTATGAAACCCGAACTGACGATTGATTCTATCGGTGAAAAGAGTAGAGAGTACATCATCTCATCTTCCGTCGAACAGAGTATAGCCGTCAAGCAAGCCATACTCGGCGACGGCGACTTCATGCACCGCATCGGACAGGCAGCCTGCCTTATGGCCGCATCGCTTCAGAACGGCGGCAAAGTACATTTCTGCGGCAACGGCGGCAGTGCCGCCGATGCACAGCACCTCGCCGCCGAGCTCAGCGGACGCTTCTACTACGACCGCCCCCCTCTCAACGCCGAAGCCCTGCACTGCAACAGCTCGTACCTCACCGCCGTAGGCAACGACTACGGATACGAGCAGGTCTTCGCACGCCTGCTGCAAGGCACGGCACGTCGCGGCGACGTGCTGGTGGGCATAAGCACCTCCGGCAACTCTGCCAACATCTTGCGTGCCTACGAAGTATGCGACAAGATGGGCATCATAACCATCTCCATGACCGGACAAACCGGCGGCAAAATGAAAGAGCACTCCACACTGTTGCTCAACGTACCATCCACCGACACTCCCCGCATACAGGAATGCCACATCATGATAGGGCACATCATCTGCGAAATCATTGAATCCACATTATTCCCCAAAACAGCACAACCATGAAAAAGAGCAAACTCCACGTCCTTGGCGCAATTGCCTTGGCGGCAGCATTCTGCGTCGGCAGCTGCAATTCGGCAACAAATTCGTCACAAAACGGGGGGTCGGTCATCTCCACTGACGACCCTGCAGAGACAAAACCAATCACCCGCGATATCGAGTTTATGGCATTCATGCACCACTTCGCCGAAGACCCGGAATTCCAGTTGCAACACGTCAGATTCCCCCTCGGCAAACTCTCCTACGCCAACATCCCCGACCCCGACGACGACGGCAACTGGCTCCCCGACGACTTCACCGAGCGTTACTGGCTCCTCAGCATCGGCAACTATATGCGCGTCGATGCACCCGGATACTTCACGTGGCTCGACGACAACAAAATCAAGTATGACTACAATTCCTCACTGCTCGACGAACCCACGGGCGAATTCGGAGACGAGTACACCTTCGAGAAAATCGACGGGGAATGGTATGTCACCCAGGGCGACTACTACGGAAGCGACGTGGGGATTGCCGACGACCAGGCCTGTTATGTCGCCTCTCGCAACAAAGAGTTTCTCAAGGCACATACCAAACCTTTCGAGCCCTACGTGTACGACGGCACCCCAGGCGACTACCCACAGGCCTCCGACCGCCTGCTCACCGACGACGACCTGCAAGGGCTGGACAAAAAGCAACTGCGTCTGATGCGCAACGAAATCATGGCCCGCCACGGATACACATTCCAAAGCAAGGACCTGGCCAAGCATTTCAACGCTCTCCCATGGTACTCGGCCCTCTTCAGAAATGTCGAACCCTTCCTGACAGATATCGAGAAGGAGAATATCGCATTTATCAAGTCAAAAGAGAAATAATCAAAAAAAAGTTGTACCTTTGCACTGCGAACAGTGTGTCTCCATATCACACACTCATACATATATTGCATTGAAAATAAAACAATAATAAAATGAAAGTAAACCACAGAAAAGAACTGTTTCCGAACGTCACCGACCAGCAGTGGAACGACTGGAAATGGCAGGTCAAGAACCGCATCGAAACCTACGAACAGCTGAGCCAGTATTTCACCTTCGCCCCCGAAGAGGCCGAAGGCATCAAGAAGGCCCTCGCCAAATTCCGTATGGCCATCACGCCTTACTATCTGAGTCTCATCGACCCTAACGACCCCTACGACCCCATCCGCCGTCAGGCCATCCCCGCCGGTGCCGAGTGCAACATCGCCCCAGCCGACCTCAACGACCCCCTGCACGAGGACGAGGACTCCCCTGCCCCTGGCCTTACGCACCGCTATCCGGACCGCGTTCTTTTCCTCATCACCGACATGTGCTCCATGTACTGTCGTCACTGCACTCGCCGCCGCTTCGCCGGCCAGAAGGACGACGAGTCGCCTAGCGAGCGCATCGAGAAGTGCCTGGCCTACATCGAGAAGACCCCACAGGTGCGCGACGTGCTTCTCAGCGGTGGCGACTGCCTGATGGTCAGCGACCAGAAACTGGAGTACATCATCCAGCGTCTGCGTGCCATTCCGCATGTAGAGATTGTACGCCTCGGCAGCCGCACCCCCGTGGTATGTCCGCAGCGCATCACCCCTGAATTATGCGAAATGCTGAAAAAATACCACCCCATCTGGCTCAACACCCACTTCAACCACCCCAACGAGTTCACCCCAGAGGCCGAACAGGCTCTCGCCCGTCTGGCCAATGCCGGCATACCGCTGGGCAACCAGACTGTACTGCTGCGCGGCGTCAACGACTGCGTCCACGTGATGAAGAAACTCATGCACGAACTGGTCCGCAACCGCGTGCGTCCCTACTACATCTACCAGTGCGACCTCTCGATGGGGCTCGAGCATTTCCGCACCCCCGTCAGCAAGGGCATCGAAATCATCGAGAACCTCCGCGGCCATACCAGCGGCTACGCCGTGCCCACCTTCGTGGTTGACGCCCCCGGCGGCGGCGGCAAAACCCCGGTCATGCCACAATACGTCATCTCGCAGAGCCCCGACAAGGTTATCCTCCGCAACTTCGAAGGCGTCATCACCACCTACACCGAACCGCGTGAATACCACGAGGAATGCCACTGCCCCGCTTGCGAGGAGAAACGCCGCGTCGACGAAGGCGTCGCCAGCCTGCTCGAAACCGACCGCATGGCTCTCGAGCCCAGCCACCTCATGCGCCACGAGAGGAACAAGAAAAACTGAAAGGTGAAAAATTGAAGATTGATAATATCATAGCAAGCAGAACACTATGGCGCGTATTTCTATGCGCCATAGTGTTTACTTTCAACTTTCAACTCTCAACCCTCAACTCTCAAGAGGTCTACCCCATGTACTACCCCTGCCGAAGCGAGACCGGCGAATGGGGCTATACAGACGAGGAGGGCGATTGGGCAATCCAACCAGCTTACGACGCCGTACTCTACGAAACCAACGGTGGCATGTATCCTGTCTCGGTCAAGGGCAAATGGGGATTTGTCGGCGTCAGCGGCGAGTCGCTCACCGAGGTGAAATACGATGCCGCTGTATGCGAGATAGACTATGTAAAGAACAAATACACTGCATACTATGCAGCCCTACGGCAAAAAGGCAAATGGGCTTTCATCGATGTCCAGGGGCGTTTCGTCACCGACTTCAAATACGATGAAGTGCTTATTATGAACGGCAAATACATCATCCGCGTTCGTGAGGGCAAGCGTATACGCAGCGGCTTCCTCACCGAAGACGGCAAAGAGGTGTGGAACTAGATTATGACTACCGACAGACAACAGGCCGCTGCTGCAAGCGAGTTCTCCCTGCGTTGGAGCGGCAAGGGATATGAGAAAGGCGACACACAGAAGTTCTGGCTCGAACTGCTGCAGAAAGTATATGGGGTTGAAGATTCCTACAGCTTCGTCGAGTTCGAGGACAGGGTGATGGTGGACAGCACCAACTTCATGGATGTATACCTGCCCAGTACCCGCGTGCTCATCGAGCAGAAGAGCATCGACAAAGACCTCGGTGCCCCTATCCACCAGAGCGACGGTGCGATGCTCAACCCCTTCCAGCAGGCCAAGAAGTACATCGTCGGATTGCCGCTGAGCCGCCATCCACGTTGGGTGGTGACCTGCAACTTCCGCGAGTTCTGGGTGTACGATATGGAGCAACCTAACGGCGAGCCGCAAAAGATACAGCTTGCCAATCTTGCGAAGGAGTACTACCGGTTGCAATTCATCGTAGACACCAAGAGCGAGCATATCACCAAGGAGATGCAGGTGTCGATGCAGGCTGGCGAAATTGTGGGCCGCATCTACGAGGCTTTGTTGCGTCAATACTGGAGCACGGGCGGCTCATGGAGTACGGGCGGCTCGCCCGTAGCCGGGAGTACGGGCGGCTCGCCCGTGGCCGGGAGTACGGGCGGCTCGCCCGTGGCCGGGAGTACGGGCGGCTCGCCCGTGAAATCACAGGCCAGCGGCCTGTGCTCCGACCCCGAGATACTCCGCTGGCTCAACATCCTCTGTGTCCGCATCGTCTTCTGCCTCTATGCCGAGGACGCAGGCGTCTTCGCCCACGACCAGTTCCACAACTATCTGGCCACCTACGAAGCCAAAGACCTTCGCTCGGCCCTTATCCGTCTCTTCGAAACTCTTAATACGCCACAAGAAAAGCGCAGCAAATACCTTCAGGACGACCTCAAGGCTTTCCCCTATACCAACGGAGGACTCTTTGCAGAAGAGATTGAGATACCTCAGTTCACCGACGAACTGAAGCGCACCCTTCTCGACAATGCCAGCCTCGACTTCGACTGGAGCGAGATTTCGCCTACAATCTTCGGGGCCGTCTTCGAGAGCACGCTGAACCCCATGACGCGCCGCAGCGGCGGCATGCACTACACCAGCATCGAGAACATCCACAAGGTTATCGACCCGCTGTTCCTCAATGACCTGCGCCATGAGCTGGACGAGATACTGGAGGTGAAGGTGGAGAAGGAACGTCGCAAACGGCTCGATGCCTATCAGGACAAGCTCTCGCAGCTCACCTTCCTCGATCCCGCCTGCGGCAGCGGCAACTTCCTCACCGAGACCTACCTCTCGCTGCGCCGTCTGGAGAACGAGGTCATCAATGCCCGCCACCATGGCCAGTCGTTCCTCGGCATTGAGGAAGCCAACCCCATCAAGGTCAGCATCAACCAGTTCTACGGCATCGAAATCAACGACTTCGCCGTCACCGTCGCCACCACGGCTCTGTGGATATCGGAGGCGCAGATGCTCCGCGAGACAGAGCGCCTTATCCACCGCGACATCGACTTCCTGCCGCTGAAAAGCTACAGCAACATCCGCGAAGGGAACGCGTTGAGGATGGAGTGGGATACGCTAACCCCATCGACACAAGATAATTTCTTGGTTACAGACATTCTTAATGTTTACAAAACAGACGACTTTGATTCCGTACCAATGGTTTCGGAACAGTCATCCCCATATGGAACAGTGCATAAAGAATTGAATGTAATCGCTCACCGTGTAGAGCAAAAAGACATCAATGAACTGCTTCATCAAGATGTGTCCCCCGTTACATATAATTACATAATGGGAAACCCCCCGTTTGTTGGCGCACGATGGATGAGCAAAGAGCAAAAACAAGATGTGATTAATGTTTTCGGAAACAAGTGGGCAGGTGTCGGCGACCTCGACTATGTTGCCTGCTGGTTTAAGAAAGCATCCTCATTGATAAGTGGCACAAATACACATGTGGCACTTGTATCAACGAATTCTATCACCCAAGGCGGGGCTGTCGCCAATCTTTGGAAACCACTTTTTGCACAAGGCGTACACATAGATTTTGCTTGGCGTACGTTTCGTTGGGATAGCGAGGCTTCACAAAAGGCTCACGTACATTGTGTCATCATAGGATTCTCTAAATGTCCGACCACCAATCAAAAAGCCCTCTACATCAATAATCAACAGATTATTCCTGTTGATAATATTAATGGTTATTTGTTGGATGCACCCGACATTTTCATTGAAAAAAGAATGCGACCTCTTTGTGATGTACCTCAAATCGTGTTGGGTGGGCAACCTATCGATGATGGTAATTTTTTATTGACAGAGGAAGAAAAAGATGAATTATTGTGTCAAGAGCCACAGGCGACGCCATTTATCCGTTCATTCTTGATGGGTAAAGATTTCATAGAGCGCCGCCCACGTTATTGCTTGTGGTTGCAAGGAGCAGATCCTTCATTGCTCCGTAGATGCCCCTCAGTGATGCGACGCGTGGAAAAAGTTAGGGAGTTCCGATTGAAGAGCAACCGCGCAAGCACATTGAAAGCGGCAGAAACACCAACCCTTTTTGGCACCCCATTTGAATGTGAGAGTGATTATATCGCCCTGCCTAAAGTCTCTTCCGAAAACAGGAAATATATTCCGATAGATTATCTGTCGAAAGATATTATCCCCGGCGACAAGCTTTTCTGTCTACAGAATGCCTCTCTTTTTCATTTCGGCATTCTCACGTCCAATGTCCATATGGCATGGGTGCGAGCCACATGTGGAAGGCTAAAAAGCGATTATAGTTACTCTAACACTATAGTCTACAATAACTTTCCGTGGCCGACACCCAGCGATGCACAAAAGGCCAGGATTGAGCAGACGGCGCAAGCCATCCTTGACGCTCGTGCCCTCTATCCCGACAATAGCCTCGCCGACCTCTACGACGAGCTGACGATGCCCGTGGAGCTGTGCCGAGCCCATCAGGAAAACGACCGTGCCGTGATGCAGGCCTACGGTTTCCCTGTGAAATCGTCATTCGTTGAAAGCAATTGTGTGGCAGAGCTTTTCACACTTTATAAGGAACTGACAAATGAGAAGAATAATACTATCCACTCCTAATCCAACCCAGCCATTTACTCCCTACCGAAAATGTATCTGAAGTTTTTCGAAATAGCTTTCAACAGACAATTCCGGCATATTCTGCTATACACCGCTGTCGTGCACTGCGCCTTGTGGATTACCAATTCCTCTCAAGCCCAGCCGGCGGGATCCAACACGCTCTCGCTGCTCAAGATGCCGTCGGCGGCACGCACCGCCGCTCTCGGTGTCGACTACCTGTCAATCTATAGCCCCCTTGACGTCAATGTGGGTCTTGACAACCCATCACTTATCAACGACTCATACCACAGACGGCTGACGCTCAACTACGTCGGCCTCTTTGCAGGGAGCCACTTCGGCTCGGCGGCATACGGGTTGAAAACCAAGCTTCCCGGCACCTTTCTGTTCGGACTCCATTTCAACAGCTATGGCCTCTTCGACGGCTATGACGAAGAGGAGGTGTCACAGGGCAAATTCTTTGCCTCCGACATAGCACTCTCGGCGGCATGGGCGATGGCTGTAGACTCAAATTTCTCGATTGGCGCGTCGATAAAGCCCATACTCTCACAGTACGAGACCTATCTTGCTTTCGCCCTCGCCACCAATGTAGCCGGCAGCTATGTCTCTGACAACAAGCAGTTCGCTGCCACAATCCAGGCACGCAACATCGGAGTCCAGGTTGCCACATTCAACGGCACAAGGGAATCCCTGCCTTTCGACCTCAGTGCGGCGCTGTCCTACAAAGCAAGCCGTGCCCCATTCCGCATATTCTTCGAAATGAACCGACTGACGCAGTGGCACCTGCGTTATGACGACCCCCTGAAACCCGAAGCCACCACCGACCCATACACTGGCCAGCCGCTGACGAAACCCTGGTACGACGGCACCGTCAAAGTACTCGACGAGGTGGCGCGCCACGCCCTGCTCGGTGTCGAGGCCGACATCAAAGGCGTGTTCTTCGTCCGTCTCGGCTACCGCTACCGCCAGAATGCAGAGATGGGAGCCGATGCCCGCACCAACATCAACATCAGCGGTTTCACCTACGGTTTCGGCATCAAGACCAAGAAATTCGAGTTCGCCTTCGCCCGCCGCAACTACCACCTCGGACAAGCCCCCAACTACATCTCCCTATCCCTTAAACTATAGCCATGAGACTGAACGTAGTCGTCAGCAACAGCACAAACCCTTATGTCAACATTGCCGTTGAAAACAGGCTCGTGACGCAGCCCGACGAATGCAGCGTAACACTGTACCTGTGGAGAAACCACCGTACCGTAGTCATCGGTCAGAACCAGAACCCTTTCGCCGAATGCAACATCGAACAGCTTGCCGCTGACGGCGGTTTTGTCATGAGGCGAACTACCGGCGGCGGGGCAGTCTACCACGACGACGGCAACATCAACTTCAGCTTTGTGGCTCCTCCGCCGCTGTACGACCAGGGAAAGCAGTTCGATGTCATCTGCAGGGCTTTGAATGACTTCGGCATTGAGGCTCAATTGAGTGGCCGCAATGACCTGACTACAGGCAACCGCAAATTCAGCGGCAACGCCTTCTCCAAAGGACACCACAACTGGCTACACCACGGCACGCTGCTGATTCGCAGCAATGTCGACGACCTCTCACGCTACCTACGCGTCAAGCCTTCCAAACTACACAAACATGGTGTCGCCTCCGTTCAAAGCCGCGTGGTCAACCTCTCCGAGCTGGCGCCTACGCTAGACAGCAAAAACATCGTGCCACACCTCATCAAGGCCTTTGAATCAACCTACGAGACAAAAGCAGAGACACTCGATTTTGACACAATAGCCAATAATGAAGAGACCAAGGGGCTCATAAAAAGATACAGCAGCGAGGAATGGCTCTTTAGGCGTTGGAAATACTTCAACGCGCAGTACTCCCACCAATTCGAATGGGGAGCCGCAGAACTGTCGCTCACCATCGATGAAGCCACCCACACCATCACCAACGCCATCCTTGCCACCGATGCCCTTGACGTAGACCTGCCCCAAAAGGCACAAGACATCCTTGTCGGCGCCCGGACAACAGAGCCTCCGAAGACAGAAGATGAAAAGCTGAACGACCTGCTGTCGCTGATATACTAGTTATCGGTGAATGGCGAACCGCGAACTGTGGACAGGGCTACCGACTCGTAATCTCAACTTTCATCTTTCATCTTTCAACTATCTCACGCCCATGCGTCCCATCGTCCATCGTCATCCTCGTAGTCGTCGTCATCTTCATCCGTCTCATCGGGCGACTCATCGTTCAGCGATTCATATATAGGCACATAGTTCTGCACAATCTCCTCCGCATACTCTTCAAGGTCACCATTTAAATAGTCCTTTATTACAGCAGAGAGCTGCTCCTCGTCGCCATAACGCAACGCCTTGAGACGAAGCAGCCTGGCATCATCCTTGCCGCAGTCATTTGGTGCGCTCCCCTCCTCTGCCATCAGTGACATCATCGTGAAACAGAGAGGGCTGCCCAACTCCGAGCCACGCTTGAAATTGTCCCAGGCCTTTTTGTTGTTCACCTTGTGTCCGAACTTGCCTTCACGATACATGCATCCGAGTTCGTAGTATACAGCCACAGAACCCATCTTGACAGCTTCGTCGAAAAGAGCCGTTATCTCTTTCTCCAACCCTGCCCTATCATCGGCATTGGCCTTCAGAAAAGCCCTCTTGTCATCATCGTTCGAAAAATCTTCCACTGCCTTGGCCGTATCCGAAAAAAGGTCAAGGTATCTCTTTTCCAAATCGTATGCTATGAGAAGGCAGCAGTCGGCACATCCCGCCGCACGTCCCTTCTCGTAAGAGTCCGGCACATCCTCAAGACCAATGTAAGAGTCTATATAGCCTTTTTCTATTGCCTTTTGAAACAACCTGTTTGACTTTTCAAAACTGTCACCATCCTCCTTCGTGTAGTACATCCATCCCAGCAAGTCAAACCAGCGAGGGTCGGGATTGTCGAACCTGACCATCCATTTCTGGACCTCGGCAATGGCTGCATCCAAGTTGGGGACAAAACCCACACCGTATGCAATATCAGAGCAATAGCGCATCGCTGCAGGCTGGTATCCTGCGGACATGGCCTCGTTGCGGAGACGCTTATACTCTTTCATATCGACATACCCGAAGTCGCCCAGACGGTACATGTTGGCGAGATGAAGTTTTGCTTCAACGGAGCCTTCTTCTATAGCTTTGCGGAAACAATCGGCGGCACGGTCGACATAATCGTCCGTAGGGACAGTGAAAACATACCAGCAGCCAAGCTGACAAAGGGAGTCGGCATCGTCGCTGTTCTTGAGTTGGTTGACCTGCTCATCAGTGAGCCTGAAATACTGATAACTGTACTTCAAATCCATGGCAATAAAGCAATAAAATGAATAATAGAATCCCTCACTCTAACTTCCACCCTCTTGGATAATTAACCCATTTCAAACGATATTATTGTGCCAGGCAATATTTTTCTCAATACGTTGTTATAGAGATACGAAAAAAATAACCTCAAACATAGAACACAATACATGAAGACACAAGAAATCATCGATCACCTTGACAGCTGTTTCAGACCCGAATATCAGGAGAGCTACGACAACTCCGGATTCCTTGTCGGCGACCCCGAGAGCGAATACACCGGCACCCTCATTGCACTCGACATAACGTCCGCAACCGTTGACGAAGCCATAGACAACGGTCTCTCGCTCATCGTAAGTCACCACCCGCTCATCTTCAACGGTCTGAAACGAATCACAAACGACAACGCAGACGGAAAGATGATTACACGGCTGATAAAGAACGACATCTCCGTGTATGCCGCCCATACGAACCTCGACAACCTGCCTTGGGGCGTCAACGGCATTCTTGCCCAAAAGCTGGGACTCATCGACTGCCACATCCTCCGCCCATTAGAATCGGACAGTCAAGCAATCAAGCAATCAAGCAATCAAGCGAACAGCATCGGTGCCGGCATGGTCGGTACCCTCCAAGAGTCCACATCAGTGATGGACTTTCTAAGACTGGTGAAAGAGCGTCTCGCCCTCCCCGTAATCCGCACCTCACAATTCGATAACCACAATTCAGAACTCATAATTGAAAAAGTCGCCATCTGCGGTGGTTCCGGGGTTTTCCTCATCCCCGACGCCATTGCCGCCGAGGCCGACATCTTCCTTACCGGCGACCTCAAATACCACGATTTCCAGAAAGCCACAGACAAAACAGTCCTCGCCGATATCGGACATTATGAAAGCGAACAATTTGCAAAAGAAATTTTTTATAACGTGATTTCAGAAAAATTTAGTAGTTTTGCGTGCCGGATTTCTGAACATAGCAAAAGCTATGTAAACTATATATAATTAGTATACAATAACATCATTACATTCTTTCATTTTTCATTTTTCATAAAATGGCAAAAAAAGTTACGAAAAAAGAACTCGCGCAGGAAGCCGAACTCCAAGCCGCACAGCAGGCCGCTGCCATCAGGCAGCTTGATGTCGATGTCGCCGTCGAAAAAAGACTGGTGGCTCTCTACACCCTGCAGACCGTCGACACCGAAATAGATAAAATCAAGATTATCCGCGGCGAGTTGCCACAGGCCATCGAAGACCTGGAGGACGAGATTGCCGGTCTGGAAACGCGCATCAACAACTTCAACAGTGAGATCAGCGAGACAAACCAACGTGTCGCCAACGAGAAAAACGAGATTGCTGAGCACACTGAAATGATAAAAAAATACCAGAAGCAGCAAGAGAACGTTCGCAACAACCGTGAGTTCGAAGCCATCAACAAAGAAGTGGAATACAAAGAACTACAGATAGAACTCAACGAACGGCACCTGAAAGAGGCCTCGGCCCACATCAAGGATGTGCAGCAGCACATCGCAGCCGCCGAACAGCTGCTCGAGAACCGCCGTAAGGACCTTGAAGCCAAAAAGGGCGAACTCGACGACATTATCGCCGAGACCGAAAAAGACGAGAAACGCCTCGTCGCCAAGGAGCAGGAACAGGAGCAGTTCATCGAACCACGATACCTTCAGGCCTACAAGCGTATCCGCAGCAGCGCCCGCAACGGTCTCGCCGTCGTGACCATCGACCGCGACGCCTGTGGCGGCTGCTTCAGCAAGATTCCCCCACAGCGCCAGACCGAAATCAAGATGCACAAGAAAGTCATCGTCTGCGAACACTGCGGCCGCATCCTCGTCGACGACGACATTGCCGAGCGCGCCAAAGCCATCCTCAACAAGTGAACGGTGAACAGTGACCAGTGAAACGAGCACATTCGTGTCACTATTCACTATTCACCATTCACTATTCACCATTCACCATTCACTATTCACTATTCACCAAATTCAACTTTCAATGGTTCATCATATCACCCCCGAAACACCCCTTACGCTCCAGCGTATCAAAGAAATAATCGACGGCAACATGACGCTTGCCCTCAGCGACGAAGCCAAACACCGCATCGAGAAATGCCGCAACTACCTCAATCAGAAGATGGAAACCCAGAAAGTGCCCATCTACGGCGTCACCACCGGCTTCGGCTCGCTCTGCAACATCAGCATCAGCAAGGAGCAGCTCAGCCAGCTGCAGAAAAACCTCGTCATGAGCCATGCCTGCGGTGTCGGCGACGAAGTGCCCCAGGAGGTTGTCCGCCTCATGCTGCTTCTGAAAGCCCAGAACTTCTGCTTCGGCTACAGCGGTGCCCAGCTGCAGACCGTCCAGCGTCTCATCGACTGCTTCAACGACGACATCCTTCCCGTCGTCTACCAGCAGGGCAGCCTCGGCGCCAGCGGCGACCTCTGCCCCCTCGCCAACCTCATGCTCCCCTCCATCCTCGGCATGGGCGAATGCTACTGGAAAGGCCGCCGCTGCCAGGCCAGCGAAGTGTTCGAAGCCAAAGGCTGGCAGCCCATCGAGCTGCAGAGCAAGGAAGGTCTCGCCCTTCTCAACGGCACCCAGTTCATGAGCAGCTACGCCGTATGGAGTCTCCTCAAGGCTCAACGCCTCAGCGCCCAGGCCGACCTCATCCTCAGCCTCAGCCTCGATGCCTTCGACGGCCGCATCGAACCGTTCTACGAGAGCCTTCACATGGTGCGCCCCCACAAAGGACAGCTCCTGACCGCCAAGGCAGTCCGCGCCTTCACCGAGGGCAGCGAGATAATCTGCCGCCACAAAGAGCATGTCCAGGACCCCTACAGTTTCCGTTGCGCCCCACAGGTGCACGGTGCCGCCAAGGACACGATAGCATACGTGGCCAGCGTCGTCGAGACGGAGATCAACTCCACCACCGACAACCCCATCGTCCTCCCCGACGAGGATATGGTCATCAGCGGCGGCCACTTCCACGGTGAGCCCCTCGCCATGGTGCTCGACTTCCTCGCCATTGCCGTAGCCGAGCTAGGTGCCATCAGCGAACGACGCACCTACCAGCTCATCGACGCCAAGCGCGGCCTTCCCTCGTTCCTCGTCGCCAAGCCGGGCCTCAACAGCGGCTTCATGATTCCGCAGTACACCGCCGCAGCCATCGTCAGCCAGACCAAGCAACTCTGCACCCCCTGCAGTGTCGACAGCATCCCCAGCAGCCAGAACCAGGAAGACCTCGTCAGCATGGGCGGCAACGCCGCTACCAAGTGCTACCGCGTCTGCGAGAACGTGGAACGCGTCCTTGCCATCGAACTCTTCAACGCCGCACAGGCGCTCGACTTCCGCCACCAGGAGGGCCTCAAGAGCAGCCCCCTCATCGAGAAGCTCGTCGCCGACTTCCGCCACAAGGTCAACTTCGTCGACATCGACCAGGTGATGTACAAGCACATCCATGCCAGTGTGGACTTTCTACAGAAGATGGCTGTTCCTGAGGCGCGATAAAGCCCCCGAGGAGGCTTGTCAGTAGACGAATCTCGTTGCGAAACGCCGCTCATACTCTTCTATCAGCATGGGGCGGAAATCGGGGTGTGCAATTCGGATAAGGTCTTCGGCGCGATGTTGCAGTGTACGCCCCTTGAGACGGGCGATGCCGTACTCGGTGACGAGGTATTTCACGTCATTGCGTGTGGTGCTGACGGCGGAGCCTGGCGTGAGGAAAGGCTTGATACGGCTGATGGTGCCGCCAGCAGCCGTTGACGGCATGGCGATGATGCTCCTGCCCTCGCGTGCCATCGAAGCTCCACGCACAAAGTCTATCTGTCCGCCGATGCCGCTATACTGCCGCATGCCGATGCTCTCGCTCGCCACCTGCCCCATAAGGTCCACCTCAAGACACGAATTGATGCTTACCATACGGTACTGCTGGGCTATAATGAGAGGGTCGTTGGTATAGTCGACGGGATAGAGTTCGATATCTTCATTGCCGTCGACAAAATCGTACAGCTCGCGGCTGCCCATTATAAAGGTAGCCACAACCTTGCCCTTGTGAAGCGTCTTGCGGCTACCGTTAATGACGCCCTCACGCATCAGTGCCGCCACGCCGTCGCTGAACATCTCGCTGTGGATGCCAAGGTCGTTCTTGTCGCCCAACTCGCTGAGCACGGCGTTGGGTATGGCGCCTATGCCAAGCTGCAGTGTCGAGCCGTCGACAATCAGGGAAGCGCAGTTGCGGCCGATGGCCTGCTCCACCTCGGTAGGGGTATCGCTGTGCAATTCCGGCAAATGGTAGGCACATGGAATAATATGGTCGACTTGCGAAACATGAATCATCGTGTTGCCGTAAATAAAAGGCATAAATTCGTTGGTTTCGATTATCACCGAACGGGCACGGCGGATGGCCGCAAGTGCATAGTCGCAGCTCACACCCAGCGAACAGTAGCCCTCCTCGTTGGGCGGAGTGGCTTGGAAGACAGCCACATCGCATGGTATCTCGTCGCCTATCATTTCCGGCACGTCGTGAAAATAGGCGGGGAAAAAGTCGGCGTTGAGATGGCTGACAGCCTCGCGCGAGTTGCCGCTGAGGAAGTTGCTCACATGGCGGAAATGGCCGAAGCAACGGGGGTGAAGCAAGGGGTTGTCTCCCAGCGTTGTCATGTGAAAGATAAGCACATCGTTATAATCTTCGCAATGGTCGGCCATTGCCTGGGGAACCACCTTCGGCACCGCAGCCGCATGTCCAAGCACCACGCAGTCGCCATCGTGAATATCCTTGATTGCCTGCTCCGCACGGGAGACTTTTCTTTTGTATTCTGCTTTCCAGTTCATATTGTTATGATGTTTTACTATTGTCTTTTTTTGCCGAAAGGCAATGCAAACAACCCATGAGTGGAAGTATAAATCAGAAAAGACCGGATGAACGGGAGGAATCCGACAACTGCCTTTGACGCGAAAGCATTGCCATAACCCATCGGGCAGGTCTCCTGGCTTTCACCTCCGACTGGAGCCTTCTCAGGTCCCGGCAGACCCAATGGCATCCTTGCCAGACGGAACAACGGTGATTCACAGTTGCGCGACAGCTCACGATTTGCACGTGATTCCCTATTATCCGCCCCGATTACAGGGCAGACCACGATGGTATTGTATGTTTCAATGTACTGTCACTGTGCAATATGGATAACGTTATCTCTCTTGTACTGCAATTGCAAAGGTATACATTTTCTGCGGTTTTTGCATAGTTTAAGGTTTAAAGTTTTGCCACAAAACCTTTGAGATGATTTTCTCACACATAACCAATAAAATAAACGACTAGTATTGTTGTTACACCATTAGTATGCTCTCTGCCGAGCCATCTACCGCAGATACCGAGGATGCTGTGTCTGTTGAGCTGAGCGATGGCGCTTCCAGCGTCCTTTCAACTATAGAGGTAGAAACTTTTTTTAATATCGTTTGCGATATAAAAAAAATTACTATCTTTGCATCGTAAACAACATAAATTTATTAACCAATAAAACATTAATATCATGGATTTTACAACAACATTACAAATCTCTCAGATGATCGTAAATGAGCTTACCACGGGTGCTTTTGTACACAAAATGCAGGGTTTGCTCTTCAAGTCGCAGGGTTTCGAGAAGCTTGGCCAGAAATATCTCGACCACTATGCCGAGGAAATGGACTGGGTTGAGAAGTACACCAACCGTATGCTCGATCTTGGCTGTGTGCCGGAGGTGAACCTCAGCAAACGATGCAACCTCATCGAGGACGCCAAAGCCTACCTCGAGGCCGACCTCAAAACCCAGCGTGATGGGGTGGAGAACCTCTACAAGATGATGCCGACCCTGGCTGCCGACCCCACAACGTATGACATCACCAAAGCCTACCTGGCCGACGAAGAGGAGGATCAGTACTGGAGCGAGGAACAGCTCGACATCATTGGGAAAATCGGCATCCAGAACTGGCTGATGAAACAGATGTAACCGGCAATCGATGAAGGTCAGAGAGGCTTTTTTGCTCGACCACCAGCTCTGTTTCCGGCTCTACACCGCGTCACGCCTTCTCACACAGGCCTACCACCCGCTGCTGTCAGTCCATGGATTGACCTATCCGCAATATCTGGTGCTGCTGGTGCTGTGGGAGAAGGACGCACGCCCGGTGAACGACATCGCCAAGCGTCTCCTTTTGGAGACCAACACGGTGACGCCGCTCATCCAGCGCATGGAAAAGGGTGGCATCGTCACCCGGCACAAAGGAGAGAAAGACGCACGCCAGATGATTGTCACCCTCACCAGAAAGGGGAGGCTCCTTCAGGAGAAACTGGCTGACGTCCCTTCCACCGTCGGGAATGCTGTAATCTGCGACAGCGTCACACCCGAGACGGCGCCCACACTCTTCCGTATGCTGGACGAGATGATAGCGCAGCTGCGGAACAACCAGCTTCACAAAAATGTGAAAATGAACTTTTAAATCGAAAAACAAATCCAAAAACCTATGACAATATTCGACTTCAAAGCCGTTGCAAGCAACGGCAAAGAGATTGACTTCCGTCAGTTTGAAGGCAAGGTGCTGCTTATCGTCAACACCGCCAGCAAGTGCGGCTTCACGCCCCAGTTTGAGGGACTCGAAGCATTGAATGAGAAGTACCGCGACCGCGGACTTGTCTGCATCGGCTTCCCCTGCAACCAGTTCAAGGAGCAAGACCCCGGTAGCGACAGCGAGATAGAGCAGTTCTGCCAGGTGAACTACGGCGTAACGTTCCAAATCATGAAGAAGACTGACGTGAACGGTTCCGACGAGCATCCCGTCTTCACGTGGCTCAAGGCACAGGCCCCCACCGAGGAATACAAAGGATTGAAAGCCAAGGCTACGCACAAACTGCTTAAGGGTATCAGCAGCACTGCCAAGAAGGAGAACGACATCCTGTGGAATTTCACCAAATTCCTTGTGGCCAAGGACGGCACCACCGTAAAGCGTTACGCTCCCACCACCGATCCCAAGGACTTTGAACAAGACATCGAGTCGATGCTCTGAAACCAATTAATGCCATGAAGAGAATACTGACTATTTGCCTGCTGATGACCGCCTGCCTGGCAGGGGTATCAGCGCAAGAAATCTACGACATCCCTGTGAAAGATGCCGGAGGGAATGTTACGACACTGGCAGAGTATAATGGCAAGGTGCTGCTTATCGTCAACACCGCCACCCAGTGCGGTTTCACGCCACAGTACAAGGAACTGGAAGAGCTCTACGAAAAATACCGCGACCAAGGACTGGAGATTCTCGATTTCCCATGCAACCAGTTTGGAGAGCAGGCACCCGGCACGGTGGAGGAAATAAAAGAGTTCTGCTCTGCCAACTTCAACATCCAGTTCCCCCTGTTCGACAAGGTGGAGGTCAACGGAGAAGGCGAAGAGCCGCTCTACACCTACCTGAAATCGCAGCAGGGCTTCGGTGGCTTCGACCTCAAAGACCAGCTGGGAGCGCTGCTCGACAAAATGCTGCGCCAAGAGGATGCCAACTACGACAAGAATCCCGACATCAAGTGGAACTTCACCAAGTTCCTCGTCTCGCGCGACGGCAAAGTGCTGAAACGCTATGAACCAACCACCAAGATGAGCGACATCGACGCCGACATCAAGGAGGCACTTTGAAAAAAATGCTTTCTTTCCATCCAATAACAATCGCCGACCGCGAGGCAGTGCAGACGGTAACTCTCCGGGCAGGGCGACGCAACTGCAACTACACTTTCGCCAACCTTGTCGGATGGCAGTTCTGGTTCCACACCGAAGTGTGCGTGCTGGCCGATACTGTAGTGCTGCGTTTCACATTCGACGGCAAACGTGCCTATATGGTATGCACGGCAGGCGCCTTGCCGACGGAGCTGGCGGAGGCTCTGCTGGATGACAGCGGCGGCAATCTGACAATCCTCGGCCTCGAAGATGACCAGGTGGAATTCGCTGATGCGTCCGCCTCTCACCCTTGGACGCATTTGCACATCGGCGCATCCAAACAACGCAACCAGTACGACTATATATACCTCCGCTCCGCCCTTGCCGCCCTTCAGGGAGGGCCGCTGAAGGCCAAACGGAACCATGTGAACCGCTTCCGGGCGGAGCATCCCGGTTTCGAATACCGTCCGCTCACTCCCGACCTCTTCGATGAGTGCCGCCGACTCACCGCCTCATGGGCGGAGGAGAAAGCAGCCGGCGAGACGATCAACGCCGAGCATCGCGTAATGGAGACCGTCTTCGCTCATTGGGACGAACTGGACATGATTGGCGGCAGCATCATCGCGGAGGGCCGCATGGTGGCATTCACCTACGGCTCTGCCGTAACCGACGATACATTCGATGTCTGCGTCGAGAAGGCCGACCGCCATGTGGAAGGAGCTTTCGCCATCGTCAACCAGCAGCTTGCCGAGCACCTGCCCGAGCGATATGTCTACCTCAACCGCGAAGAGGACATGGGCATTCCCGGCCTTCGCAAGGCAAAACTGTCGTACCATCCAGAAATACTATTAAGTTACAATGTCTTACACATTAGATAGGATGACTTCAGCCGACGGGTCGCTTACTATCGACTGGATGGTACGGCAATATGGCTTCGACCGCAACGAGGTGGAAGCGTGGGTGTGCGACCTTCACTTCAACTGGCCAATGAGCGTCAAATCCACAGATGCCCACGGCAACGTGATTGGGCTGTTGAATATGAGCGACTACCGCATTGAGGAAGAGACTCCGCAGATCCTCACCGATGCACCCGACCTGCTGGCCGACCTCAATGTCAAACGCTACATCGCTGTTTTCTCGTTCATCGTCGCCGAGCCCTACCGTGGCACCCGCCTCAACTACGACATGCTCATGTCCATCATGCCGGAGCTCAGGGAACGCTACGATTTCATCTTCATCCCCGTCATGCACCGCCTGAAGACCCATCGCTACTGGCAGCGCTGGGGAGCACGCGAGTTCTACCGCGACGAGCAGTCGGTATACTACTTCTTACCACTCAACGACAATTCCATCAGCCTGAAGCAGATAGCATTTACAGCATGATCACCAAGGACATAATCATTTCCGACAACATACATTCGGCCATGCTTCCCGATTTGGACGGATACCTGCTGCACGCCTGGTGCCCACAGGGCAGCTGCCGCTTTGTGTTCAACGAGCGGGCTTCCATTTCTCCTCCCTCAGCCACTTCTCCCGCTACGTCCAGTGGTATGCCGTCGGCTAGGCCGACAACACCTCGGCGCCCCGCCGAGCAGTTTCCGGGAGTGAAGAATGATGTGACGGAGGGCAGAGTTTCGCAAATAGTAAGGGAAATATTTTAAACTTATGGCAGAACAAGATATACTTCAGCAGGCTTTTGATTTCCTCCGTGAGCACAACGAGGGAGTACTAGCGACGGTTAGCGAGAGGAAGCCCTGCCTCCGGGCCTTCCAAATCATGAAACAGGCGGAGGAAACCCTCTTCTTCGCCACGGCACCACAGAAGGAGGTATACCGCCAGCTGCAAGCCAACCCCGCCGTCGAGTTCATGGTGCTGCACGGCAATGTGAGCGTACGCTGCGCAGGAACAGCCCTATTCGATGTGGACGATGAGACTTGTCGCTGGATATACGACCACAACCCTGTACTTCCGCGCCTTTACAGTTCCCACGACAAGCTGGTATACTTTCGTGTGCCGGTGGAGCGGCTGGAGTACTTCGACCTGCGCCCCACGCCGCCCGTAGTGCTGCACATTGACCTCGCCACAAAAATGACAAGCATAGGCTTCCGTGGTGAGCGTTTTATGGCATAAATTAAGGAATGGCAAAAGTTAAAGTCTGTTAATTCTTCTCGGAAGGTTTCTTTATTTTTGCACATTACTTACCTTGGCGTAAGTGACCCACGCGGTTGTACCCTCTTGTGGGGTTTGGAAAAAGGGTGTACTTTTGCACCGTCAATCAAACAGAAAAACAATGAAACGTACAATCCTTATGATGGCCGCAGCCGCCATCCTTGCCGTGGGCTGCAAAAGTAATAACAACAATCAAAACGATACCGCTATGAACGCACAAAAAGAGACCGTGGGCCAGTTCCAGGCCCTCCAGCTTGACGGATTCAAGCTCCATGTTTACAACAGCAACGACGTGATGTCCGACTGTTCCTTCATCATCGAGGGCAACGACGGCCTGGTGGTGATGGAATACCCGCTGTTCAAGGTCAACGCCGCCGAGTTTGGCGAGTACATCAAGGGGCTGAACAAGCCCGTGGTGACCGACATCACCGACTACCACCTGGGTGGCAGCGACGAACTGCCCATCGTGATGCCCGAGGGTATGCCCGGCTTCATCGAAGGCCCCATCTACGGCGGCATGATGAAAGGCTTTGCCGAGCAGTTCGGCGAGACAATGGTCGACCTGCCCACACAGAAGGCCAGCGAGGTCGCTTTCGGCAGCACCCAGCAGTATGCTGGCATTGATTTCCGCTTCGAGCACGGCGCCAGCAGCGACTTCCCCGGCGCCATGATTGTCATTGGAGGCCAGGTGTGCTACACCCACTGGGCTTTTTACGGTGCCCACATGAGTCCGCTGCAGCTGGGTAGTGCCGCCGCCATCGATGCCGAGTTGGCCGCCACCCGTGCCGCCCTCGCCACCGGCGCCAAGTATTACATCGGTGGTCACGGCGGTTGTGTTGAGCAGCCCGCCGTCGAGGCCCGCATCCAGTACCTCGAGACACTGAAGCGCCTCCGTGCCGAGAAGAAGGACGCCTCCAGCTTCGCCGAAGCCCTCAAGGCAGCCTATCCCGACATGCCCGGCGACATCGCCCCGCTGGCCGAAGCGCTGTACAAGTGAATAGTGAATGGTGAATAGTGAATTGAATACTTTCTTCAGATAATGAGACAGGCGGGCAACGAAAAATGTCCGCCTGTTTTTCAAAAAAGTCGTATCTTTGCACTTCCAAACCCATCAACCCCATTAGACCCATTAACCCCATAAACTCATGACAAACGATTTCATCTCCGACCCCATCTTCCCCGAGTGCCCCATCCGCAACGTGCTGGCGCGTATCGGCGGCAAGTGGACGATGGCCGTGCTCTACACCCTCGACCACAGCGATACTCCGCTGCGCTTCCGCGACATCGAGAAGCAGAACCCCGACTGCTCGCAGAAGATGCTCACCTCCACCCTGCGGGGTCTGGAGGCCGACGGCCTGATAAGCCGCACCGTCTATCCCGAGGTGCCGCCACGGGTGGAATACAGCCTCACCGACCGTGCCCGGAGCCTCATGCCCCTCCTGCGCCAGCTCATCGACTGGGCCTACCACAATCTCCACGACATTGTCTCAGACCGCGAGAAATATTATGAACAGAATTGATTTGCTGTGCAAAGCCATCCGTGAGGCCGACCACATCATCATCGGCGCGGGCAGCGGGCTCTCCACCGCTGCGGGCATCGACTATGCCGGCGACGACTTCCGCCGCGAGTTCGCCCCGTGGATTGAGCGCTACGGCATCACCGACCTCTACACCTCATCGTTCTACCCCTTCGAGACCGAGGAGGAACGCTGGGCCTACTGGGCAAAGCATATCTGGTTCAGCCGATACCGCACTGGTGCCACCGAGCTGTACAAGGAATTGTATCGGACGTTCCCCACAGCATTTGTGGTGACCACCAACGTGGACGGCCAGTTCGAGTTGGCGGGCTTCCCCAAGGAACGCATCTTTGCCACGCAGGGCGACTACCGCTGGTTTCAACCCGCTTCGGGCACGCCAAAGACATTGATAGACAACCGCGAGTGGGTGATGTGTGCGCTGCCGACGATTAAGGACTGCCGTATCCCCACGGAAATGATACCCACTATGCCCGATGGGACTCCAGTAAGCATGAACCTGCGCGTGGACGAGACCTTCGTGGAGGACTTCCATTGGCACCAGCAGGCCCGTCGCTACACCGACTTCGTTCAGCAGGCCTCGCAAGGCAATCTCCTATTACTCGAATTCGGCATCGGCTACAACACTCCCGGCATCATCCGTCTCCCCTTCGAGCAAATGGCGCAACGCTTCCCCCACACCACCCTCGTCCGTTTCAACCGCGACAACCCGGAGCCTTACATCCAAGACCTGCCGCGTTTCACGGCCTTCACCGAGGATATCTCCACCATCTTCAACAAATTATGACACTGCCATCTGTGCGAGGAGTGAGCCACCACCCCGAGCAGCTTCAGGGAATGATTTTATCAATCACTGTCCATTCCGATACTCCGTCGGTGTCATCCCGGTTTCGCGCTTGAAGAAGCGGGCGAAGGCTCCCTGCTCGTCGAAACCGAGGGCAAAGGCGATGTCGCCGATGGGGTCGGTGCCGCCACGCAGCAACACCTTGGCCTGCAAGACGAGGCGGCGGTTGAGCCACTGCATCACCGTTTGGCCGCTGTACTCCTTGATGACTGCCGACAGGCGATTGGGCGAAAGGCAGAGCTGGTTGGCGTAGAAAGGTATGGCGTGTTCGGTGGTGCCGTGCCGGTTCAGAAGTTCGATGAAACGTGTGAAAAGTCGCTCGCGGTAGTCGCCCTGGGATTGCAGGCGGCTCGCCTGCATTTGCTCGGCGGTGACGGCAAGGTCGGCGATGAAGGCCTGTTGCAGGTGCCGCACAGCGTCCATGTTCAGCGGTTGCTCAAGGGTGAGCATCTGCATAGAACGCAGGTAGCCGTCGAGCCGCTTCCGCTGTGCCTCGGCAACATCGACAAGCACAGGGTTGCGGAGGCTTTCGGGCATCGGCAAGTCTCGGAACACGAAGCCCTGAAAGCGGAAATCCTCGCTGTGTCCCTCCAACTCGATGATGGCACCGATGGAGAACACCAGCACCTGTCCGCTGGAGGCATGGAACGACATCATATTGATATTGTAGTCAATCGTGCCGCCGGTGACGAGAAAAATGCGTCCCTCATTGGTCATCATCGGCTGTCCCACGGGGATAAGCGAAGCGGGGATAAACGCGGAATCCATAATCAGCACCAACTCTGGCGAGATATGGTTGACCGTGCTCATCGCATTCAGCTCCGCGTGGTTGTCGGGCATCGTCAGTGGTACAAGCTCCAGTGGAGCGCGTAGAGCTGACGATGAGCGTGGATGATTAAAAGGGGCAGTTGTTCCCATAGTGCAAATTA
>JAFSKP010000024.1 GCA_017448905.1 Bacteroidales bacterium
TAACCATGATATTATATTTCACTGGGACAGGAAACAGCCTCGCCGTCGCACAGAAAATTGCTGAGGCAACAGGTGACAAGACAATGGCGATGGCGGAAGCGGCAGAAAAGGACCTCACAGCAGAGAAATGTGTCGGCCTCGTGTATCCAAGCTATGACTTCAACACGCCACCGGCGGTGCGCGACCTCATACCACGCCTGCGGCTGAGCCGCGAGGCCTATGTCTTCATCGTCATCACCTGCGGCGCACAAGTGGGCAACTCGATATGGACTGTGCACCGTCTCCTGAAACGGCAGGGCATCGAGGTGGCCTACTGCCACAAGATACGCATGCCTGACAACAGTGCCACCATCTTTGGCCGCAATCCCAACGAGCAGCTGTGGAAACTGGAGAAATATGCTCCGCGCCTTCGGCGCATCATCGACGATGTCAGAGCCCGCCGCCACGGCAGCCACTTCGGTGCCCCCGGCATCATGGGATGGATTATGGGGCTCCCCGCTATCGAGCGTAGTCTGCTCGGCAATTTCAGACCGACTGTGGACGAGAACCGCTGCATAGGCTGCGGCCTGTGCAAGAAGACATGCCCAATAGGCAACATCGTCATCACCGACGGACAGAAAGCCACTATCGGCGACCGCTGCACCTGCTGCCTCGGATGTCTCCACGTCTGCCCACAGCAAGCCATCCTCGTCGCCAACAAGCCCGTCGACAAGGAACGCCAATATCGTCACCCCGACATCAAAACCCTACAGAACAAGGCCAGGAAACAGCAAAATGATGGCAAGAAAAAAGATGGAGAGCCGAATGACAACATCTGGCGCAACTGCACCAACGAGGAACTGCTGGATGCCCTCGCATCATGTCCCGAGATAATAGACGAGTTGAAGTCCTCAGGCTACAACACCATGATAAACGCCTACGATGCACTCCTTCCACGGTATAAAATGGACAGGGGCACGAACCCTGTAACGAAGGAGGGCACAGACGAGATTGAATATTTCAGCTACTGGTACGGAATCGACGGCAAGGACTACGGCATGGCCGACGGCCAAGGCTTCAAGACCAAAGCCGAAGCCCAGCTGGCATCAGTCAAAGAAACCATGCACGAACTCCAGAAAAGAATCCTCGCCGCC
Source organism: Bacteroidales bacterium (assembly GCA_017448905.1). Lineage (GTDB taxonomy): Bacteria > Bacteroidota > Bacteroidia > Bacteroidales > P3 > Colimorpha. The sequence continues at coordinate 1,134 of JAFSKP010000024.1, forward strand.
AAGGAGCCACTTACTCTTTGACGGCTGGGATTCTTTGAACAAGTTTAATTATTTCTTTTTGAAATTATAACTGGATTTAAATATCTCACGGACTTCACCTGTTCTAGTATCTATTTCAGACCATTCCCCAGAAATAGACAGCTCGTCACTATTCAGTTCATCGATTTCAAAATCACCAATAATATCTCCTACTTCAATAGTCAGATTATCTTTCGAAATTGACCATTCGCCATAGTCATCACCATCGATTCACAGTTGTCGGAATAAGGCGAAAATGCGCTTTCTTTCGGCAAACGGATTTCTCCCCGTTTGCGGTTGCAAAGTTACAAACTTTCCCTGAATTGGCAAAATGAATTTTATAGCGCATTGAAACAGTGTGTATTGTAATTGATACAATTGTTTCATGAGCCCTTCCCCGAATTGAATTCGGGGACAAAGGACAAAGGAAACGGGAGGGGACAAAGGACAGGGGAGACGGGAGGGGGCAAAGGGCAAAGGAAACGGGAGGGGACAAAGGACAAATGAAACGGGAGGGGACAAAGGACAAAGGAAACGGCAAAGGACAGGGGAAACGGAAATCCAAGGGCAAAGATGGATGGCTGGCAATAAAACCTCGCTTCGCTCGTTTATCCTCGCGATGATAAGAGAAAAACGACAAAAAATATGATAGAGCAGGGGAAAAGACAATGGCAATGGCAGGAGCCGGGGACGGCGTGGAGAGGCGTCGGGATATACCATGTGACGCTGACGGTTCCCTCGCGCGAACCTCTGCTTGGCACCCTTGTGATTCCACAGAACGACCCGACGCAGGCACGGGTGGACAGGACAGCACTGGGTGAGGCTGTCGTGGAAGAACTGTACGTGATATGCAAGCACTATCCTGCCATCCGTATCCTCCAATTCTGCCTGATGCCTGACCATCTGCATGCCGTCATCTACGTGACGGAAGCAATGGAGACTAGCATCCGCAGCGTGATTCGCGGCTATTGGCAAGGGGTGAAGAAGCATGGACGGGCATACACCCTGTCGATAAGCCCCGAATTCAATTCGGGGACAAAAAACAAAGGGACGCAAAACGAGGGGACGCAAAACAAAGGGACGCAAAACGAGGGGACGCAAAACGAGGGGACGCAAAACGGGGGGACGCAAAACGGGGGGACGCAAAACGGGGGGACGACGGACGGCAGCGGCTACCCTTTCCCGGTCTTCACCGAACGACCTTTCATCCGCCCGCTGTCGCGGCGAGGACAGCTGCAGACCATGTTCCGATACGTGCAGATGAACCCTCAGCGGCTGGCTACCAAACGTCTTATGCCTGGATTCTTCCGCGTGCAGAGGGAAATAAACGTTGGAGGACGCAACTACGACGGCGTGGGGAACACTATGCTGCTGACGGCTGAACACTTCGAGACCGTGCATGTGCGGCGTGCGATGGTGAATGCTGCCAATGATGGCAACAAAGAAACCCTTCGCAATTACATGAACGGTTGTGTACTGGCGGCCCGCAAGGGGGCAGTGATGGTATCGCCGTTCATCTCTCAGCATGAAAAAATGGTGATGCAGGTGCTGCTGAGTGAACAGTTGCCGTTCATCCTCCTTGCAGACAACGGTTTCCGCGACTACTACAAGCCTTTCGACGCTTTGTTTGACGCCTGTGCGGCCGGGCGCTTGCTTATCCTCAGCCCCTGGCCCTACGACGCCGGCAAACGCCATATCAGCCGCGAGGACTGCAAAGCTCTCAACATTATGGCAGAGGATTTCACGAGAATATGACAGGTATGCTATGGCTGTTTCTCCGAGGATACCACAGTTTCATCTCATGTTCATCCGTATGCCTTTGAACGAGAAAGGTTTGTCGCCCATTGTGCAGGAGAAGCTCAGCTCCTTGCTGTCGGCTGTACCGTCAAGACGATGGATGGCGTATTTCTCGTAACGCTTGCCTTTCGAGACGGGCACTACACCGTCGGCGGTCAGCCGGCTGCCGCTCATCTTCATATGCGGAATGTCGAAGTCGATCTTCACCGGCATCATCCTTGCGAATTTCACGTCGTACATTGACAGCACGACGCCATCCTTGTCGGTTTTCTTAAGCATCACCTTGACATTCTCGCGCTTGTAGCCGTCCACGGTCATCGTGCCAATGTAGGTCTGTGCCGTCGCGCAAAGGCAGAAGGCAAGAAAGCATAGGAGGATAAGAAACCGTCTCATAGAATCTGCGCCGTGTGGTCCTTGGTGTTAACTTTGCCGATGGCGTCGATGATTATGCCCTGCTCGTCGATGACGTATGTTGTGCGGAGAGTGCCCATCGTCACCTTGCCGTAGTTCTTCTTCTCACCCCACGCCTCGTAGGCCTTCAGTATTGTCATGTCGGTGTCGGCGATGAGGTGGAACGGCAGCTGGTATTTCTCGATGAAGCGTTGATGGCTGGCAGCGCTGTCTTTGCTGACGCCCAGCACGTTGTAGCCGAGAGCCAGGAAACGCTCATAGTTGTCGCGCAGGTCGCAAGCTTCGGCGGTGCAGCCTGGTGTGCTGTCCTTCGGATAGAAATAAAGAACCAGCTTCTTGCCGGCAAAGTCAGTCAATCTTACAGTATTCCCATTTTCATCAACGCCCTCAAACCAAGGGGCTTTTGTTCCTTTTTGTAGCATGATATGAATGTGTTATTGTGCTATTGCGTAATTGTGTTTTGAATGCAAAATTACATTTTTTTTTGGAATGTCAGAAAAGAATGACCATGCCTCCACTTTGTCTCTGCCCCCGAATCCCATTCGGTGAGAACGGACAAAGAACCCCCCCAGCAGAAAGCATCCTTCAATGCCACGAGTGCCAGCTTGATTTCTAGATATTATTTTACAGTAACCTTGGCTTGAATCTCATCACCATTTTTCAGAGTGATAACATCCTGGGCACTCAAGGCAGGTGCTAAAACAGTCACCGATGCCAATAAAAACAATATTTTTCTCATAATAAAGCCCTAAGTGTCGGGCGCAACGTTTAATTATTCCCGCGGCTCGATGAGAAAACCTAGACAAATACATGAAAGTGGAGCCATCCATCAACACCCTATTTCCAAAGTGAGGGCTGGACTCCCTATGCTAAAAAATATAGTCTTAATGATTTGCTCCACTGGTACAGTATATTTTATTACAGATATATACCAAACAGAGCATTCACCAAACTCTATTCCTTTTAGCATTTGTGAAGTGTCCAGTTTCACTTTGTTGGAATAGAGCGCAAATGCGCTTTCTTACGGCAAACCATCCTTGCGGTTTGCAAATGCAAAATACACATTTTTTATAAAACAACAAGAAAAAAATGAAATCAGACGAAATCAAACCTATCCATGGCCTATCCAAGCCTTATGTGGTCGCCTGTTTTAGCATTTGTCAGGTGTTTATGTAGACATTGGGGTTGAAAAAAATATAAATTCAAAGAAAAATTGTATTTTTGCAAAAAAATATGATCACAATACTTGTTTCTATAGATTGGCTCACAAGGGTTATTGACACTGTCAACGGCTGGGTGTGGAGCCCCGCACTGGTGGCGCTCTGCCTTGTGGCGGGGCTTTATTTCTCGCTGCGCACGCGCTTCGTGCAGGTGCGGCGGTTCGGTGAGATGGTGCGGCTGCTCTTTGGCAGTGCTGGAAACGGAGAACGGAAAACGGAGAACGGAGAGCGGAAGACAAAGAGCCGCGGGCGAGGCGCCCGCGTACCAGGCATCTCGTCATTCCAAGCCTTCGCCATGGCTCTCTCCGGTCGCGTCGGCACAGGCAACATCGTGGGTGTCGCCACCGCCATCGGCTTCGGCGGTCCCGGTGCCATCGTCTGGATGTGGGTGATAGCCTTCTTCGGTGCCGGCAGCGCATTTGTCGAAGCCACGCTGGCACAGATATACAAGGAGGATCACAACGGGCAGTTCCGCGGCGGTCCGGCGTACTACATAGAGAAAGGGTTGCACAGTCCATTCCTCGGAGCCCTCTTCGCCGTGCTGGCGGCTACGGCATGCGGCATCTTCCTGCCGCCGGTGCAATGCAACGGCATCGCCCTCTCCTGCGCACGCTCCTTCGGTGTCGAGACCTGGGTGATAGGTCTCGTCGTCGCCACACTGATAGCCCTCGTCATCATCGGCGGCGTGAAGCGCATAGCCAATGTGGCACAGATAGTCGCTCCCGTGATGGCACTCATATATATATTGCTTTCCCTTGTTGTCCTCGCCATCCACTGGCAGATAGTCCCCGACGTCTTCATGCAGATGCTGCGAGGAGCCGTGGGCATCAACGAAGTCAGCGGCGCGCTGCTGGGAACGACGATAGCGTGGGGAGTGAAGCGCGGCATCTACAGCAACGAAGCGGGTCAGGGCACCGGCCCCATCGTCGCCGCCGCCGCCAAGGTGAGCCACCCAGTGAAACAAGGTCTCGTCCAGGCGTTCTCGGTCTATATCGACACCCTGCTGGTCTGCACCGCCACAGCGTTGATGATTCTTGCCTGCAAGACCTACAACATCATCGACACCGTCACGCCCGTCATAGGCGGTGACGCCATCGTCACCTACCTCCAGCAGAACGAGGGTGCTCCCCTCGGCGAGCCAGGCGTATTCTACACCTCCGGCGCACTGGGCAGCGTGATTGGTGGCAAAGCCGGCGACATGGTCATTTCCATCGCACTCTTTTTCTTCGCCTTCACAACCATCATGGCCTATTACTACTATGCCGAGACCAACCTCGTCTATCTCTTCAACCGCTGGCGCCGCCGTATATTCAAGAAACACCCCGAACGGCTCGAGGAACTGGAGCGCGAGGACGAGCATTTCGGCGACGACCGCGGCGAGAAGATAGTGATATGGGTTCTCCGCATCGGTACCATCAGCGCCGTATTCATAGGCTCGTTGGTGGGCAGTGGCATAGTGTGGACCATCGGCGACATCGGAGTGGGAGCAATGGCGTGGATCAACATCATCACCATTCTCATCCTCTCGCCCAAAGCCCTACGAGCCCTCAAAGACTACGAGCTGCAGAAACGCCACGGCGCAGAGCCTCTCTTCAACCCCCGCAGCCTCAACATCAAACACGCCAAATACTGGGAGAGACAATCCGGCACCTCACATTAGTCCCGGGTCTATTCCCGTTCCCGGTAGCCCACCGAGAATTCGCATGTGTCGCCGGATTCCTTGCTGCGGCAACGGCAGCCGAGCCCCATCTTGAACTCCTTCAAAGAAGAGAAAAATTCCTCGTACTCCCCATCGGAAAATAATTGCGTGTTCATCAATTCACTGCCTATCGTGCAAATGTCCTCATAAATGTCTTCATCGAAAACAGTAATTGCCAATATGATGACATTATCCTCACGGTAGATGCTGTCAAAGGAATAATCATCATCTTCCACAGGGAAGATATTGCTGTTGTAAACAGCCAGAGCCGAATCCAGCCGTTCCAACGTCCTGGCATCCGGCATGACATTTTTGCAACAAGTCACTGAAAGCATTGGCGTCGAAATAATTAGTCTGCAATACTCCGACGAGGGATGCGTTCTCCAACACGCTGTCGCCCCCCAGCATTTCGGCGCAGCTCACGATGATGTCGGCATCGGCGTGGCTTTGAGGTATTACCAGACGGTACTAGCCCTCGCTGTTGGCCTGCGCACCGGTGTTGGTGCCGGCAATGCGCAGCAGCACATACGGCAGCAGCTCCTTGGTGTCGGCATTCCTCACCACACCTTCGATGACGGTGGACTGGGCCATATAACATACACCTAAAGAAACAAATAACAAGATGGCAATTGCACATGTGAACCTGTGCGAAAAAAATGGTTTATTCTTCATAGCGTTCATAATGGTTAACATACAAAGAGTTGTTTGCTTCATCCATCTCGTGGTTAGCGACTGCAAAATTAACATTTTTTACAAATCATCAGAAAAATTTCGCCTGAATACCGAAAAGGTCAATGCACGCTTTCGCCGCCGTGGGTAAAGCCTTGGGGCAACGAAAGGGGTGCGGAGGACCGACACAGCGGTGCAGACAATCGCCAGTCCCAGGAGGGCTGACAGATTGGGGATTATCGACGACAGGCCTTTGCCGCGCAACATGACGTCATAGAATGCGTCGATGCCCCAATTCAGGGGCGACACCACGCTGACGACTTCAAAGAGATGAGGCATGAGGAAGGTCGGCACCCATATTCCGCCTATTGCAGAGAGGACCACCACAATGACGGCGCCGAGGACGGAGGACTGCTGATGGGTAGAGGCAAGAGTCCCCAGCAGGAGTCCGATGCCGATGGCTGCCAGAGCGCAGAAAAAGACCGTAGCCAAGCACAGGGCAAAGGCACCATGCATGGTGAATGCCGGCAGGCCGACCAGCGGGAATACGAGCCTTCCCATAAGCACCACCAGCAGGAACTGGAGCAAACACACGGCCTCGTAGACGACAGTCTTGCCGAGCAGGTATTCGGAATAGCTGCACGACATGGCGAGAAGCCGGGAGAAGCTGCCGTCGTTGCGTTCCTTGATCATGCCGCCGGATAGGGAGATGATGATGAAGAAGATGGCGAACAGCGTCCATGCCGGCACGTTATGCTCGGTCACGTTGATATTGGTTTTGAAAAGGTCTTTCGAGAATGTGACTTCGTTGATGCGCAGGGTTTGGATGTCGGGGCGGGAAACTCTGTATGCCGCGTCGGGGTAATAGTTGCTTACGCTTTCGGCTATGGCGGCGAGGAGCATCTCCCTCTCGATACGGGATGAGACCTCCCTGAGGCAGCTCAACGCGGCGGCGCGGAACGAGGCGTTGACGGTGGGGTCGAAGAAGAGCTCGATGGGAGGAATGGTGTCGCAACCAGGGAACAGGTCGAGACCCACCATCTTGCCGAGTCCGCATTCGATGCCGTCGAGGAGGGCTTCCGTGGTATGCTCGGGGATGCATACGCCAATCAGGTAGGAGCCCTCCCGTACTTTCGACTGGACGGACGCTGCGGTCAGAGAGCTGTCGGCCACGGTGACCACGAACATGTCCTGGCTACCCAATCCGTCGGACAGGGCTTTCCCGACCTCGCCATCGTCGCCGTTCAGTAGCAGTAAGGAGAAAGACTTCCTCGATGCATTCTCCACAGCCCCGTACTGAATGCCGGTCATTACGAGTACCAAAACCAGGGGCATGGCGAAGAGGAACAGCATTCCGGCTCTATCCCTGACGAGCAGGAGTATATCCTTGTATATCAAAGCTATAATCTTTGTCATTGTTTGAATGTTTGAATGTTTGAGTACTTGAGTGCTTGAGTGCTTGAATGCGTAGCCACTCAGGCATTCAAGCAATAACGCAATCAAGCAATAATCTTCAGGTACGCCGACTGCAGGTCGCGGCAGTCGGGGAATCTGCCGATGAGTCCTTCTGGGGTGCCCTCGGCGGCGAGGCGGCCACCGTAGATGATGCCAACCTTTGTGCATAGATGCTCCGCCTCTTCCATGTCGTGCGAAGTGTAGAGTATTGTAGTTCCCTGTTGGTTGAGGAGTTTCAGGTGGTCAAGTATCTTCACTTTCGACTGCACGTCGATACCCACAGTAGGCTCGTCGAGAATCAGGAACTCAGGATGATGCATTATGCCAACAATCATGTTCATGCATCTCTTCATTCCGCCGGAAAATGTTTCCACCCTTTTGTTGCGGGAGTCCGAGAGTCCAAAGAGGGCGAGCATTTCATCGATTCTCGTATCCAGAGTGGCGCGGGGGATGCCGTAGACGGAGCCGAAGACCCGCAGGTTTTCAGTTGCCGTCAATTCGGGGAAGAGAGCGATGCTTTGGGGCACCACGCCGACCCTTTTCATGATGATCTTTTTGTTATGTCTCGAGGGGAGTCCGAAGAGTTCGACTTGTCCGGCATCCTCTTCCAGGAGTCCAGTGATGATGCTCACTGTCGTCGTCTTGCCGACACCGTTGGGGCCCAGAAGTCCATAGACCTCACCTTTCGGTATGGTGATGTCAAGTCCGGTGAGGACATCCCTTCCTCCCCTATGATAGGACTTTCGCAGTCCGTCAACTTTAAGAATCGCTTGTGGCATAATGGGATAGTTAGAGCTTGGGGAATAGTGTTTTCTTCTTTGACAGCAGGAAGCGGCAGCTGTCGGCCAGGAGAGAAAGGAATGCGGCTGCTTTACCCGTTATTGCGGCTCCGATGACGACGAGTATACCGGCAACTGCGCCCCACCAGGCGCCGATTCCGACCATGTCGTTCATCCAGAATCCCTTGTTCACAGTGACCGTAATGCCCATGACAATAGTGTAGGCTATCGTGAAGAAATAGCGCAGCAGGAAGTTGAACGAGCTCTTGAACTGCGGGTCGATGCGCATCTTTTTGAAAATGAGGTGTGTCGGCAGCAGGGGCAAGGGGAAGCACAGAAGCCAGAAGAGTAGCGACATCCTGACAAGAGGGATGGTCACCGCGAGTGTGGCGGCAGCGAGGATGCAGAGAATGGCAGTCATGCATGCGGTGGGGCTTAGATGCTCCGAGGGCAGGTCCTCGCTGATATGCAGACTGTCGCAAAGAGCTTTATGCAGCCTTGCCTTGGTGGCCAGCAGGTCGAAGCCGTTGGGGTCGTCGGTCAGCATGTCCTGCATTCTGGCCGCAATCTCCTGCTTGACGGCAAAGCGGTTCCACGGGGTGTCGGGCAATCCTTTTGCTTCCCGAATCCTTTTGTTCTGGGCAAGACAGAGGGTGTGGATTTCGTCGTAATGTTCATTGCTGCGAATGTCAAGCATCAGTGAGCTCGTGGCGTGGCTCAGCGCGTCACGCATATTGTTCATCATCTGTGCCTCGTTGCCGGCATCGGGCTGCATGAATTGCATCATGCCGATAGGCTTGCCCACATTCACAATCACGTTGCCGTAGGGACGCTCGTAGGTGTCATAGTCGATGCCGATGGGCACGATCATGAGTTGGCGCTGCCCGAGTTTTTTTTGTGTTTCCATTGCTATGCGGAAGGCTCCTTTCCCGAGGGGCAGCAGTTGATGGCGGTTGTTGTGGCGTCCTTCGGCCATGAGGCATATCGGTGTCCCATCCTCCAGCAGGTGGCGACAGGTGGCGAAGACCTCGTTGTTGCGTGACATGTTGCTGTAGCCGTCGCGTGAACGGTAAACGGGGAGAATCCTCAGGAACGAGTGTGTCCTTTGGACAATCTTTCTCGAGAAGATGTCCGCGCGGGCGAGGAAAACGGGTTCGCGTCTATGGGAGAAGGCGTAAAGGCTCAGGACCATGAGAGGGTCCATTATCGTCTGCTGATGGCATGGCGTCAGGATGCAGGGTTCCCCTGTGGGGATGTTGCCTTTGCCACGGAAGGTGATGCTCCGGTAATGGCAGCGGACGCCAAACAGGAGGATGGGCACGACAAGCGAGCGGAGCGTTATTTTCGGCCGATCGCTCATTGTCGAAACAGATCTGTGATTGTTTCCCTGTTCTTTTCGATGACCACGTTGCGGCGTATCTTCATGCTAGGTGTCAATTCGCCGCCAGCCACGGTCCAGTCGCCTTTCAGTATCTTGAATCGCCGCACCCGTTGCGCGTTGCCGAGCATGGAATTGCAGGTTGCCACCTCGTTCTCCATCAGCTTCTTGACTCTTCTGTCGTCAGCCAGCTCTTCGCAATCGTTGACGGCGATGCTGTTTTCGAGGCACCATGACTTCAGGCTGCTGTAGTCCGGAATGATGAGGGCGGCGACAAACCGTTCGCCCTCGCCGACGACGACGGCCTTGTCGATGTAGGGAGACTCGCATAGTTTCGCCTCGACCACCGACGGTACGACAAGCTTTCCCATCGAGGTCTTGAAGATGTCGTCGATGCGTCCTCTGACGAAAAGGAAGCCCTCGTCGTCAATCATGCCCTTGTCGCCGGTGTGGAAGAAGCCATCGCTGTCGAATGCCTTGTGCGTCAGAGCAGTGTCCTTATAGTAGCCTTTCATGACCGACGAGCCTTTCACGAGTATCTCGCCGCTGTCCTCGTCGATTCTGACATCGAGGTTGGGGCAGGGAAGACCCACGGAACCGGCCTTAAGCATGCCGTGTGTAAGACGGTTGATGCTTATCATGGGCGATGTCTCCGTCAGGCCATAGCCTTCGACCACAGGGAATCCCATCCGGGTGCAGAACTCCACAAGGAGAGGTGACAGTGACGAGCCGCCGGAGCTGATGAAGACGAGCTCTCCGCCGAGCATGTTCCTGACCCTGCCGGGCTCCAGTTCCGTGCCGCTGTTCGTTATCCAGTTGTACATCCTTTCTATGACACGGGGAACAGTCGAGAAGCTGTTGGCCTTGACTTCTATCACATCACGCATGATTGTGGCCTGGCTCTCGGCATAATATATTGAGATGCCGCAATAAATGCGGGTGTACTGCACCGAACGCTCGAAGATGTGCGACAGCGGCAGGTGGCTGACAGCCCTCTCGATGCGGGGCACGTAATTGGCATAGTTGGCAATATTGCTCATGATGTTCCGGTGGCTCAGCATCGCGCCCTTCGGTATTCCAGAGGTGCCTGAGGTGTATATTATCGATGCGGTGTCGTCGGGTTGGACAGCCGCCCTAGCCTCAACGAGCCTGTGGAGTAGCGCCACGTCATCGGCCACCACCTGTGGCATCCCGTCAAAAGAGGTGCTTCCAGCCTGGGAGTTGACGGCGACGACAGCCGTTGCGACATCACCGCATACAGAGGTGAGCCATTCCTGCATTTCGCTGTCCCTGACGAAGATGGCCTTCGGCTGGCAGTGGGAGATGATATGTCTCAGATCCGACCGACCTATATTGAGATGTATCGGCACCACTATTGCGCCGATCTGCAGTATGGCGAAGTCGATGATGTTCCACAGAGGGTTGCTGTCGGACATGATGGCGACACAGTCGCCCTTGTGCACATCCATTTGTATCAACGACAGGCTCAATGCGTCAACCATGCGATGCACCTCGCCTACGTTCAGCTTCTTCCATGAGCCTCCCTCCTTGCTGGCAAATAGGCAGTCCTTGTGTCCGTAATGGTTGGCGTTGTATTCCAGCAGGTCGAATATCCGTGGAGGCATGTCGTCACAGATGTCGTTTTGCCCCGGCAATGAATCCTTTCTGGATTCCCTTGAATGTCTTGTGTTCATCATCTCCAATATTGTCAATAATGTCGGCCATTTTCTGTAGGGTGGCCCCTTCCGGCTGCCTTATGAAGCGTCGTCCTTCGAGGCAAAACGACCGCCATCCTTCAGCTGCCGAGGCCATCGTCTTTGCGGCGTCGTCCAGAGCCTCGTTCCCTAGCAGCCTTGCTGCCTCTTTCAGAAATCCGAGGTAGAGATACCTGTAGCCGGCGCCCCCGGTTCCGGCTCTCTCTATCAGCCTGTAATACCACATGATGACATACGATATCTGCCTTTGGGGGTATTTGTTCCACCAGCTCCTTATGTCGTCTGCGAAGTAGTGCAGTCCCTTGGCGCCATAGTAGGGCAGGGGCGTGTGCAGGAACTTGTTGCAGGTCTCCTTGAGACCTGAGAAGATGGCCTTTTCCAGCAATTCTCCGCTCACTGCAATCGTATCGTTCCCGTCAATCCAGAATATCTTGCCATGCGGGGTTCCTATGCCCGGTGCGAAACGTGTCTCCTCGATGGTGTTCTTGTTCACTCTGACGAGGGTGTCGTCTTTCAGACGGCTGTCGGTATCCGCCACCAGATAGTCATTGCCATCCTCGCCCACTATCGTTACGATATGACCGTTGAAATCGCTCGTGACCCCCATGGCGTTGAAATAGGGTAGCCCCTTCACATTAAGCACAACCCCTACAGGAATTCCTTTGGAGAGGAGCTCGTCGAGGGAGGCCGTAGCTCTTGTCCTGTCGTCGCCGAAGCTCTTGACATGCACCACAAAACCAAGTCTTTGTGCCGCCCTTTTCACGATTTCCACAGGTTGGATCCTCATCAGGGGATACACAGTACCCTGAACGGAAAGGAAAGGTGAATACATGAAATACAGACCGGAGCCGATGCCGAAAAGCAAATCCTCTCCGACATCACATCCATGCCACAAAAGCATGTTCTCCAATACACCCGTTTCGCAGTTTTTTCTCCGTTGGTTGGGATAGTTGTGGGTCATGAGTGCTGCTGTTGTTGGCTTTTGTGGAACTCAATGAAGTCGGCCATAGTGCGTACCGACCTGAATATTTTCTCGCCCTCGTTGGGGTCAGTGATGTCTATTCCGTATTTTTTCTGCATCAGCACAATCAGTTCCAACACATCTATCGAGTCGAGACCAAGACCCTCCTCGAAAAGTGGCGCGTCATTGTCTATCTCGTCGGGTTCCAGCCCTTCCAGGTTAAGCGCTTCGATAATCTCCCTTTTTAGCTTCAGAATGCCATCGTCCATTACGTTTTTTTTTTTTTGTCAATTTTTTTTTGACAATTAAGTGATTATGTGATACAATGGTAAAAAACAATAAACAGTAACTGTACAATTTGCAGTTGCAAAGGTACACTTTTTTTTGGAGTGGACAGTTTTTTTTGTCGGAATGTCAAAAAGCGGTATCGAAATCTCAGCCGTCCCCGCAGGTTCGGCAAGTCGCTGCTGTCTACGACACTGAAATCGTACTTTGAGGGCAGGAGGGACTTGTTCGAGGGCTTGAAGATGATGGAGTATGAGAAGGAGTGGAAGAGCTACCCTGTCATCCATCTGGACCTGAGCACGGCGAAAGACATGGGGAATGCCGCAAAGTTAAGGACGGGATTAAAAGATATTCTTGAGGATTATTGCACTGAATACGAAGTGAATGTCAAGTCGCGTACGCCGGGGCAATGTCTGAAAAGAATAATCTTGTCGGCATACAAGAAGCATGAGTCCAAAGTTGCTGTATTGATAGACGAATATGACGCGCCTTTGCTCGACGTGCTGCATGACAATGACAGGCTTGAAGATATGCGGTCAGCGATGCGTGAATTTTTCCAACGTTTTCGATAAGCCGAAACCAGACGAGCTTGCTCGTTTGGTGTGGCGAGAAAACGACTGATGAAATCGAACCGTTGAAGGCATGCGAGGGGATGATACGGTTCTGTTTCCTGACGGGCATCACCAAGTTCAGCCAGCTGAGCATTTTCTCGACGCTCAACAACATCTCGAACATGTCGATGCGTCCGGAATATGCTGCGATATGCGGAATCACAGAGCGCGAGCTTACGACCGTATTGAGAGAGGATGTGGAAATGCTTGCCAAGAAATACGAATGCTCGTACGATGAGATGCACAAACTTCTCAAGCAGCACTACGACGGCTACCATTTCACACGTGATTCGGAGGAATTGTACAACCCTTACAGTCTTTTCAACTGTTTTGACCAAAAGGAGATGGGCAGCTTCTGGTTTGAGAGTGCCACGCCGACGTTCCTTTTCCGCCAGATGCAGCGTTTCGGGACGGACATCACCAAGATGGATGAGATAATGGCATCCGAGAACGATTTTAATCTTCCTACAGAGAGTTTGACAGATGCCTTACCTTTGTTGTATCAGACCGGATATCTGACAATCAAGGAATACGACAAGGATGCTGAATCATATCATTTGTGTATCCCTAATCAGGAAGTGCGTATAGGTTTCGCAAAAGGACTACTTCCGACGTACTCGGGATTGGGCAGTGGCAATGTGCAGTTGGGCGGGGCATATAAGATGTGGGTTGCCCTTCGTAAAGGCGACATTGACCAGGCACTTCGCGAGCTGAAGGCATTCCTCGCCGGCGTGCCGTATGTGGAGGGGTTCAAAAAGAAGCTCAAGGAAGCCGCCACGCGCGAGGGCTTTTACGAGTACACGTTCTACCTTATCCTCTCAATGCTCAACGTATATGTGAGGACGCAGGTGAAGTGCTGGACGGGTAGGACGGACATGATAGTCTTTGCCCCGGAGACCATCTATGTGTTTGAATTCAAGGTCGGCGACACTGCTGAAGCTGCTCTGAAGCAGATAGATGATAGCGGCTACGCCGAGCAGTTCGCCACCGACGGCCGCAACGTGGTCAAGGTCGGAGTCTCCTTCGACATCGACACCTGGACCATCAACGAGTGGCAAGTGGGCTGAGAATAGTTGATGA
>JAFSKP010000025.1 GCA_017448905.1 Bacteroidales bacterium
AGTGAAGAGTGAAAATACTTGCTTATTCAAGCGTTCAAATACTAAAGCAATCAAACAATCAAACAATCAAGCATTCAAACAATCAAACAATCAAGCAATCAAACAATCAAGCATTCAAACAATCAAGCAATCAAGCAATCAAGCAATCAAACAATCAAGCAATCAAACAATCAAACAATCAAGCAATCAAGCAATCAAGCAATTAAGCAATTAAGCAATCAAACAATCAAACAATCAAACAATCAAGCAATCAAGCAATTAAGCAATCAAACAATCAAGCAATTAAGCAATCAAGCATTCAAACAATCAAACAATAATACCATGAAACACCAGAATTTTATTGATAGAGACAAGCTCTATGGCATGCTGGACAACAACGCTCCTTCGGAGGACCAGCTCAACGACATCCTCAACAAGGCCCGCAAGCTCAAGGGCCTCAACCTCGAGGATGTGGCTAAACTGCTCTGCGTCGAGGACGAGGCAGGAATCCAGAAAATCCTCGATACGGCACACTACTGCAAGGAGGAGATCTACGGCAAACGCCTCGTGCTTTTTGCCCCCATCTATACCGGCAACGCCTGCGTCAACAACTGCGTCTACTGTGGCTTCCGTCGCGACAACAAAGCCCTGAAACGCAAAATCCTCACCCTCGACGAGATTGAGACCGAGACGCTGCACCTGCTGCGTATGGGTCACAAGCGTGCCCTGCTCATCTGCGGAGAGAGTCCACGCAACGATGCCAACTACATGGTCGAGGCCATCCGCCGCTGCTATGCCGCCAAGGACGAGAAGGGCAGCAGCATCCGCCGCATCAACATCGAGCTGGCACCCATGTCGGTCGAGGACTTCGCCAAGCTCAAGGCCGAGAAGATCGGCACCTACGTCTGTTTCCAGGAGACCTACGACGAGGTGGAATACAAGAAGTTCCATCCCGCCAACACCCCCAAGGGCGACTACCTCTACCGCCTCACCTGCATGGATCGCGCCATGGAGGG
This sequence comes from Bacteroidales bacterium, assembly GCA_017448905.1. GTDB lineage: Bacteria > Bacteroidota > Bacteroidia > Bacteroidales > P3 > Colimorpha. The sequence goes on from JAFSKP010000025.1 coordinate 996, forward strand.
CGGCATCGACGACGTGGGTCTGGGTGTCCTCTTCGGGCTCGTCGACTACCGCTTCGAAATCCTCGCCATCATGGAGCATGCACGCCACCTGGAGGAAGACTTCGGCTGCGGCCCCCACACCGTCAGCTTCCCCCGCATCGAGCCGGCCGAGGGCACACCGTTCAGCCTTCCCGAGAATATCCCGCATCCCGTCAGCGACAAGGACTTCATGAAGATTATTGCCATCATCCGCATCGCCATGCCCTACACGGGTATCATTATCTCGACCCGCGAGCGTCCCGAGATGCGCGACCAGCTGGTGAAGTACGGCGTCAGCCAGATCTCCGCAGCCTCCGAAACCAATCCCGGCGGCTATGACGAGGAGGGCGACAACAGCCAGGCCAACCCCTACGAGAAGACCGGCAACACCGGCGCCCAGTTCACCCTTGGCGACCACCGCTCGCTCGACCAGGTCATCAGCATGATGATCGACGGCGGCTACATACCGTCGTTCTGCACGGGCTGCTACCGCAAAGGCCGCGTGGGCGCCGACTTCATGGACCTCGCCAAGCCGGGCCTTATCAAGGAGTACTGCAAGCCCAACGCCATGTTCACTTTCCGCGAGTATCTGGAGGACTATGCCAGCCCCGAAACCAAGGAGAAAGGCCTTCGCCTGCTCAAACAGCTCACCGAGACCTTCACCAAGGAGGAACTCAAGCGTCGCGTCGAGGGCAACCTCTGCAAGATTGGCGAGGGCGAAAGAGACCTCTATTTCTGATGCTTCGGACGGTCAAAACGACGTTTCGGGTATTGTTTTTTCCTCATTTGTCGCTCATTGAGATTTTTGTGCTATCTTTGCAGACTGAAATGAAACGGGTGGAGATGCCGAAAACCATCCAAACTATTTGAAACAGAGTAGGCAAAACAAAACAGTTAAAACAGATGAAAAAAGTTTTTTTTATTCTCGCCTTCGCAGGCATGACCATGGCCGCCAACGCCCAGCTGGTGATAGGTGGTCAGTTGGGATTTGGAATCACCAATGGTAACAACCACTACAGCCACTACAACTCGCTTCCTCCAGTCACTAATGATGATGTTGATATTTCTGGTGTTGTAGATGTTTATGACTATTTATACAACAATAATCTCAACTTGGAACCAAATACAACTACATTCAGATTCCTGCCCAAAGTCGGATATCAATTGAACAAAATGCAGTTTGGTGCTCAATTGGGTATTGTATATTCGAAAACGAAGAGTTTTCTTAACCTGAATAATTATGTCACCTATGCAAATCAGGATTATGAACACTGGTACACTGTATCTCAAACAACATTTATGTTTGTTCCCTATTTCCGTTACAATCTGACCGAATTCGGAAAGTTCACTCTTTTCTGCGAGGCTCAGCTCGCCATCGCTATTGCTCCGAACGCCAAGCGTCATGAGTATGAAAGCGCTTACAAAGACGTTTTTGACTTCGAACACAAAGAAGTGGATGAGGATGACGACAGTTACTCTCTCAAGCAGACTTTCATTGATTTCAGCATAACCCCGGGTCTGAACTACAAGTTCAACGACAAATTCTCAGCAGATCTGTATATCGACCTGCTCGGCCTCGGATTCAACCACACCTCTACAACTGAATTCGTTGACAATTCAGTTGCCAATGTTGTTAACGATACACGCGAGGTCACTGCTACAACTAACAGCTTCTATCTGACTGCCAATGCTAACGCTCAGACAATTGCTGACCATTTCAATCTTTTCCGTATCGGCTTCAACTATCACTTCTAATAGTTGATAATTGACGAGTGTATAAAAGGGGTATCCGTGAGGATACCCCTTTTTTTGTTTTTATTTATCGTCAGGCTCAGCGGAAGCGGTCAATCAGGTAGAGCCTGAAAAAGGGGTCGCTGATGAAGTAGGTGTCGCCGCTCTTCTCGGCAATGCCATCCTCTTGCAAGACGCGAATGTTTTTCTGTACCGACGATGAAGTGTTGAGCTTGTTCCGCCTGATGTAGTCGGCTGAAAAAATATGCTCACCCTCTTTTGCCAATGCCCTCATCAGTTGTTTCTGGCCGGTGGAATAACGGTCGAACTGCTCATAATAGAAATCCCCTTTCAGTTCAATGATGTCCAACACGCTGCTGTCGATGTCCTGAATTGAAATGCTACCTTTCCTGGTCACAGTATGTTGCCATATAAACGATGCCAGAAGCTGGATATAGTACGGGATACTGGCAGCACATCGGATCAGATGCTTGGCTTCCTTGTCTCCCAATTCAATGTTGTCACCGTCGAAGCCGCGGCGCAGAAAATCAATTGTCTCGTCCTCGGGCAGAGGACCGATCTGGACATGCATGCCGGAATTGAAGAAAGGCCGTTTCCTGTCCTCGAACATCTGCGACATCAGATGAGTCTTGCTGCCGAGAAAGAGGTAACTGACCCCTTGCTGCTGCTGTATGACGGAACGCAGAAGACCTTCGATGCCATCACCCGCAAAACGCGTTATTTCCTGAAATTCATCCATCACAACAACAACCTGCCCTTTCTGTCTTGCCAGGTGTTCGGGAATGCTGAAAATCTGGGACAAGGTGTCGCGTGAGATGCGTCTTTCTGCAAAGTCTACCGAAAGCTTTGGTGTGCCGTCGACACCGAACTCCACTGTGGGTCGTATCCTCTTTACCCAACCGGCAAGTTCTTGTGCAAAAGATTCTATCCTGGTCTGTTTCTTTCTCGCGGCGTCAATAATCAATTCAGCCAGATGCTCTAACGAAAATGCTGACATCAAGTCGATATACATGCATGGGATTCCTTTTGCCTCAAGCTGTTCCATGACGCGGAAAACAAGGGATGTCTTCCCGAAACGTCGTGGGGCGAAGAGCACAACATTGTTGCCGCCCGACAGTATTGAGGTCAGCAGTTCGGTCTCTTTTTTCCTGTCGAAGAAAGCATCTCCGCGGACAATGGTTCCATAGCTGAAAGGGTTCATTTCATCTCTTTTTTTATTGTGCAAAGATAGTATTGTTTTTTATAATACGCAAATTTTTTTGTAAGTTCTGTTTTTAATCCATTAATTATCAGTTATGTGTAATTATACTTTTTAGTATAATGCTGTATAGTATAATTGTGTTCTGGACTGCTGGCATGATGTTTTTTCCCCGAATTGTTTTCAGGTGGGAAAGTTGGTGATGACAAGATGGAAATTTAAGTGTCTTTCATGCCTTATTTCGGGGAAAATGGGGAAATCGGGGCAGAATGGATGTGCGTCCATGTTCCCTGTGTGGCGTTTGGGGTAGTCTTTTGTGTTGTTTCAAACGCTAAAAATGCCGTTTCGGGGCGAAAGAGGACGGTTGGGAGTATGGAACGTCGTAATTTTGCAGTTCAGAAAGGTGGAAGAGACGGTGACCGAGGTTACTATCTTCCCGCAGGAACTGAAGATTGTTTTGTTGAATTCATAATGGTGTTGTGCGTCCTTGGGAAAGGGCGCACACTTTTTTTGTCTGGCATTACGGAGGAGAATGGGGTTACAAGTCTTTCCTGTCAGACTCAATGAGGCGTACCAGCTCGGCTACGGCATCGCTTTGGTCGATGCCCTGTTTCACTATCTCGCTGCCTCGATAGAGGGTTATCTTGCCGCCGCCGCTGCCCACGTAGCCATAGTCGGCGTCGGCCATTTCGCCGGGACCGTTGACGATGCAGCCCATGACGCCTATCTTCACTCCGGTAAGGTGTGCCGTGGCGGCCTTGATGCGTTGCAGGGCTTCCTGGATGTCGTACTGTGTGCGCCCGCACGAGGGGCAGGCTATGTATTCCGGCTGCGTGATGCGTGCGCCGACAGCCTGCAGGATGTCGTAAGCCACAGGTATCTCGGCCACGGGGTCTTCGGTCAGCGAGACGCGTATGGTGTCGCCGATGCCGTCGATGAGGAGTGCACCTATACCGGCGGCGCTCTTCAGGCGTCCCTGCATGGCGTCGCCCGCCTCGGTGACGCCCAGGTGGATGGGGTAGTCCATGCCGAGGGCTTTCATCTTCTGGACGAAGAGGCGCGTGCTCTGCACCATGACCTTGACGTTGCTGGCTTTCATCGAGAATACCAGCTTGTCGAATCCCTGACGGCGGCATACCTCGGCGAACTCGATGGCCGACTGGGCCATACCTTCGGGCGTGTTGCCGTAGCGGCTGATGATGCGCTCGCTGAGGCTGCCGTGGTTGGTGCCTATACGCATGGCAGTGCCATGGGCTTTGCAGATGTCGATAAGTCGCGCCATCTTCTCGCCGATGCGTTCCAGCTCGTCGTTGTAGGCCTTCTCGTAAGCACGTCCTTCGTTCTCCGCTGTTACGGGCGAGCCGCCAGTACTCCATTTGCCGGTATTGCGATCGGTGTAGTTGCCGGGGTTGACGCGCACCTTCTCGACTATGGCGGCGGCCACTTCGGCGGCCTTGGGGTTGAAATGGATGTCGGCCACGAGGGGCACGTGGCAGCCTCGCTTGGCCAGTTCGTTCTTGATTTCGTAAAGGTTTTCGGCGGCGCGGACATCCGGGGCAGTGATGCGTACCAGCTCGCAGCCGGCCTCGACGAGGCGTAGGGTCTGCGCGACAGTGGCCTGGGTGTCCATGGTGTCGGTGTTGGTCATCGACTGTACGCGAACCGGCGCCCCACCTCCCATGGTGAGGCTGCCTATGGTGATTTGCTTGCTCATTTTTTTTGTTTTCTAGATTGTCTAGATTGTCTAGATTGTCTAGAACTTCTAGTTAAAATTATCTGAAATACACTTCTGTGGCGCCGACGCCGTATTTGGCCATCGGGGCATCGAAGAAGTGGATGTTGTCGTACTGCTTCAACTCTTTCATTATCTCGTCCTTGAGGATGCCTTTGCCGACACCGTGGATGAAGGTGACCTTCTTCATCCTGTTTGAAAAGGCATGGTTCATGCATAGGCGGAAATAGTGCATCTGTATCTCGAATGCCTCGTGGGGTGTGAGGTCGCCGGGGCGGTCGCTTAGCATGTCGATGTGGAGGTCCACCTCGGCTTCGCCGGGCGACACCTCGTGCTGCAGGAGGATGTTGTCGCTCAGCGTGCGGCTGTTCTGCTGCTGGACATTGCTGAGCTGCTTCTTGAGCTTGGCAACCTGGTCCTTGAGGTTGGCGACCTGGCTTCGCAGCTGCTTGATTTCCTCCTCGGGGGTGAGGGGCTGTTGATTTGTTGATTTGTTGATTTGTTGATTTGTTGACGACGGTGTGCCTTTGCCTTTGAGGTGCTCCTCCATGGCGGCGTTGAAAAGCTTGCCGGCACCCTTCTGGTCGGCCATGCGTATCAGCTCTTCAGGCTGCATGGGGATGTCGAAGCCGCTGTCGTCCTGCACAAAGATGAAGTCGTCGGTGACCTTGGTGACTACGCCGCCACCGACTTGGTTGAGGAACTTGACCTTGTCGCCTGGTTCGAATTTCGTTTTCAATTGTGGTTGGTTACTTTAAAGGATTAAACAATAGTGTTGAAGTCGATGCCGTCGAAGTTGCCGCTGCTCATCATCAGCAGGTTGCTGTCATGCCATGACAGGGCTTTTAGTTCGCTCAGCATTGTGCCGCTGTCGGTGAACACGTGCACTCCGTCTCCGAAGGCGTTGCCTACCACCTCGGGGTCGAGTGGGGGAAGCCTCTTGAGTTCGAGGGCATGCCGGCTGTAGTAGACAAACCTCACGTCGGCTTCGTCCATGGCGCCATGATACTGCGCCAGGAACTCGCGCGTCAGCGAGCTGTAGGTGTGCAGCTCCATGCATGCGACTAGTTTCCGCTCGGGGAACTGCTCACGCATGGCATGTATGGTGGCGCGGAGTTTCGAGGGCGCGTGGGCGAAGTCCTTGTAGACGGCGCAGCTGTCGTTGGCCTTCACCAGTTCGAGCCTTTTGCTGGCGCCGCCAAAGGATGCTATGGCCTCGTCGAAGTCGCTGTCGGCGATGCCGACCTCATGGCAGGCAAGCCGCGCAGCCGAGAGGTTGAGCATGTTGTGGCGTCCGAAAATCTGCAGCGGTGTCTCCCCGCGCTGGCCCAGGCAGGTCACTCCGTTTACGACAGTGTACTGCGGTACGTCGTAGGGCATCCGCGCTATGTCGGTCCGGCGGTTGGCTGCCACGACATCGCGTACCACGGGGTCGTCGTTGCAGTATATGAGTGTGCCACCCTCCTCGACAAGGTCGATGTATTTGGCAAACTGCGCTTTGTATATCTCGAAAGAGGGAAAGACATTGATGTGGTCCCACTCGATGCCGGTGATGATGGCAACGTTGGGATGATAGAGGTGGAATTTGGGGCGGCGGTCGATGGGCGAGGTGAGATATTCGTCGCCCTCGATGACCATGACCCGGGCCGTCTCGCTGAGGCGAACCATGACGTCGAAGCCTTTCAGCTGCGCCCCCACCATGTAGTCGGTCTCGATGCCGCAATGGCGCAGCACATGGAGTATCATCGCCGTGGTTGTGGTCTTGCCGTGGCTGCCGCCGACGACGATGCGGAGCTTGTCTTTCGACTGCTCGTAAAGGTATTCGGGATAGCTGTAGATCTTGAGCCCCATCTTCTGTGCCTGCAACAGCTCCGGATTGTCGGCGTGGGCATGCATTCCGAGCACCACGGCATCAAGGTCGGGGGTTATCCGTTCGGGATGCCAGCCCTCGTCGGGGGGCAGCAACCCTGCCGTTGCCAGACGGCTGCGGGCAGGGTCGAATATCTCGTCGTCCGACCCGGTGACATCATATCCTTTCTGGTGCAGGGCCAACGCCAGGTTGTGCATGGCACTGCCGCCGATGGCAATAAAATGTACTTTCATTGTTGTGTCAGTTTGAGTTTGCAAAAGTACGGTTTTTTTCTTCTTCCGCACGGTTTTGCGGACATTATTTTTTCCACTTTTGTTGATATTTCGTATTTTTGCATGTTACAGATTGAAACAAAAACCTATGACAACAAAGACTAAAATAATCACAATCAGTTCGATAATCGTAGTTCTGGCACTTGCCGCTTTCGTTTTTTTCCGCTTCTGTTTTGTGTATAGCAGCGGTGTCAATGCTGGCGACATCAACTATTTCCAGCGTGAAGGCGTAATCTTCAAGACCTACGAGGGCAAGATGATTCAGTCGGGTTTCAAGTCGGCGACGGCCACCACACAGGGGCTGCGATCCAACGAGTTCATCTTCTCGGTTAAAGACAAGGCTATTGCTGACAGCCTGATGCGCTGCTCCGGCAAACATGTCGAGTTGCGCTGGAAACGCCATTTCGGCACCCTCCCGTGGCGCGGCAAGAGCCAATATATAGTCTATGAGATTCTTTCGGTGAAGGATCCCGTCGCGACAGAAAGTGTTTTCTAGGGAACAGGAAACAAAAAAGGGTAAGCTGTTTATATCGCGTCGCTACAACCAAACACCCTTGCTGTATTCCTACCCTGGGGGATTCAATGGGAGCTGACCGTATAAGACTTACCCGGATGCAAAAGTACTACTTTTTGCAATACCGACAAATTTTTTTTTGACGGATGCGGTTAAAGTACATTAATACAGAAAAATATTTTTTTTGTGTTCGGTTTTCAATAACCAATAACCAATAACCGGTAACCTTTATTTGTAGATTTTTCGGCGGTTCAGTTCGGCATGGAAAGCTGCCGCGTTGGCGTTGTGTTGCTGAAGGGTGGTGGCGAAAGCGTGGTAGCCCGAGAAGTCGGCTTTGGCGCAGAAATACAGGTAGCCGGTCTGGCGGTTGGCCAGGACAGCATCGATCGATGAGGGACCGGGTATGCATATCGGACCAGGCGGCAGGCCGCGGAAACGGTAGGTGTTGTAAGGACTGTCGCTCTCAGTGTGTTTGTTGAGTAGGCGCTGGATGGTGAAATCACCGGCGGCGAACTTGAGTGTCGGGTCGGCTTGCAGCAGCATCCCTTTCCTCAAACGGTTGAGGTAAACGCTGGCAATCAGTTCCTTCTCGTCGTTCTTATTGGTCTCTTCCTCCACAATGGAGGCCAGCGTTATAACCTCAGTTGTGTTGAGGTTCAATGCTTTGCATTTAGCCATCCGATTGCTGTTCCAGAAGCGGTCGGACTCTTTTTTCATGCGGTCGAGGAGTTTGCGGGGACTGATGTTCCAATAGATGTCGTAGGTGTTTTGGACAAACATGCATATAATGGTTTGCGGAGTGTGGCCGTATGCGGCACAGACGCTGTCGTCGGCCATCAGAGCCAGCAGGGTGTCGGCATCGAGTTCAAGTCTTTTGTCGAGATAGAGGGAGAGCTGTTCCTTGGTGCGGTATTTGTTGATGGTGACGTGTATGGGGTCCTGGTTGCCGTAGTAGAGCTTGGTGAGGAGACTCCACAGGTTGCAACGTGCTTTTACGACATAGCAGCCTCCCTTGACGTTGTCGCGGTAGTGCCGCAGGCGTGCCATTGTGTTGAAAATGGCGTGGTTGGCGATGCAGCCATGTGCGTCGAGACTGTCGACGACGGCAGCATAGTCGGTGCCGGAGGGGAGGAAGAGTGTGACCTCCTCGCTGTTGGCGCTCTTCTGTCCGCGAAGCAAGGCCATGCCGGCAACAGCGGCAGCGAGGATGAGTGCGGCTATGGCGCCTACGATGACGTTGTGTCGTCTGTTTTTGTGTTTGTTTTTTTTCTTCATTCGATGATTTTTTGGAAGGTCAGAGCATCGCTCCATCTGCCGTTGTCGAGAAGCCATTCGCTGAGAGTGCCGCAGCGCCGGTAGCCTGCCTTTCCGAAGAGGGCGAGCGACGCCTCGTTGTCGGCTGCAATGGTGCAGTGGAGCTGATGTAGGCACAGGTGCCGTCGCGCAAAGTCTTCGAGTTGCGTCAGCATTGAGAGCCCCAGACCTTTGCGTCGGTGACGTTTGGCCACGATGATGCCTACGCCGGCACGCCGGTGGTGGGGTTCGAAGTCGAAGATGTCGACGCATCCCACTGCCTCTCTCCCTACGTCGGCCATCAGCCGCAGCTGGCGGCAGCTGTAGATGTCGGCACCCCTGCACTCCTCGATGAAGCGTGCGAGTTCGTGGCGTGAGAAAGGCTGGTGTGCGGCGCTGTCGTTCCATACCGAGGGGTCGTTCTCCCATTCATAAATGGCGTCGACATCCTCGGGCTCCATCGCCCTGAGCCACAAGGCGGAGGTGTTCGGTTCTCTTTTCATGCAAAATAAAACGCAATATGTTCCAAATTATTATTTCTTTTTCGTATTTTTGCAGCGGAACAGAAACGGACATGTTTTTGTATCGTTTTTGTTGTCAGTATGATATTTCGTGAATTGCCTTTTTTTGCCTATGGCGAAAAGCAGCAAATTCCGGATTATGGTGCCGTCGGTGACGGTATGGGTTCCCCTCGGGGAACGGATAGAAGTCGATAATGACATGACGAAAAAGAAAAAAAAGACAAAACCTACAAAAGAGGGAGGGTTGAGACACTTCCTGGCATCACCGCAGTTCGGCGTTGTACGTGGCGCATTCTATGTGTTGCTGGCTTTCTTTGCTGTCGTCGCGACGTTGAGTTTCATCTTCAAGCTCTTCTTCCCTGGCGACAACCCCGACAGCAACCTCATAGGCAGCTTCGGGCGTTGGATGGGCGAGACGCTGGTGTGCAACACGTTCGGCATCGCCTCGTTGGGCTTGTGCTTCCTGCTTTTCGTCTATGGCATGAGGCTGGTGGTGAAGAACCGTTCGGGGAAACCGGAGCAAGCCTCACGTCCCTCCTTGTGGGGTGACGACCGCCGTTTCAGGAAGTGCCTGTGGTGCGTCCTTTTTTGGGTGCTGTGGCTCTGCACCTTTGTAGGATGGATTGCCAATCCCGAGAAGAGCGAGCAGCACACCCTGGGAGCCTCGCTGGCCGGCGTGGTGGGCACCGAGATAGCGCGTCTGCTCCACGGCTTCCTGCATATCGGTTTGCCCATACTCCTTGCTTTCCTGGCAGTGCTTTTCCTCATCATGGTACATGACGTCCATATCCCTGTGCCGCATATCAACCTCAAAGACAGGTTTTCCAACAAGAATAAAGGAACCGATGCCGTTGCCGTCGGCAAGGGGGCGGACGAGGAAGAGGATGACGAGGATGACGAGGATGACGAGGATGACGAGCCGGGTTTCTTTGCCCGTATTCTGCGTCGCATACGGGGCGGCAATGAGAGCGA
>JAFSKP010000026.1 GCA_017448905.1 Bacteroidales bacterium
TCAGCGTGTCGCCGACAGGAACCCCGTACTGCGTCGAGGAGCTGAGGTATACATCGACCCATGTGCTGTCCTCGGTGGCCACAATGGCGAACTCGCTCCCGAAACGGTCAGAGGGATAGGTGACAATCATGTATTCGTCGCGTAAAGCCGTAGTAGGCAGCACATTGGTCACATCGTATGTGTTCAACCCACTCGACCCCGCATACACCGACACCCTACCCGTCGACGTGACATGGAACCCCATGTCAGTCAGTGTCTCTGACGTAGTGTTCCAACTCTGGTTTACAGGTATGTCTATCGTCGTCACCGAATTGGCCGTAACCTGACCCGTATGGCTCCATCCCGTCATTGGATTTGTGACAGTAACGTCGCAGTTCTGTTCCCCCGACACGAAAATGTTGCGGACAGCATTCGACGGGTTTGTATAGATAGTGGCATTCTTCAGGAAACAGACCCAGAAATCGGTTCCCATGGTAGTCATCTGCTGGGCAAAAAGAGGATATGCCTGCAACATAAAAAGTAGCGACAAGACAACAGATAGCGTTCTCAATCTCATACAAGTATCTGAATTACAAAAAGCAACACTTCCATAATTCTATTTTTTGATTTGCAAATATAATAAAAAAAGGAATAGCGAAGCACATCAATTCACTATTTTTTGTAACTTTGCAATTCGAACAATAAAAACGAAAACAATATAACATCATGAAAAAAAGACTGATACAATTCTTTACGATTGCGGCTGTCTGCACATCCCTCGCCGCTTGCGACCTGCTCACCAACACCGTCAACCAGGCCGCCAGCCTCGCCAACCTCGCCAACTGCGAGTACAACCTCAAGAATGTCTCCAACCTGCAAGTCGCAGGCGTCAACGTCAAAAGCCTGACCAACGGCAACATCAACGCCAGCGACGTGCTGAAGCTCACCTCCGCGCTCGTCAGCAAGAAAGTGCCCATGGACATGAACGTCAACATCGACATCAAGAACCCCACCGACAAGAATGCAGCACTGACAGCGATGGACTGGATCCTCGACATCAACAACAGCCAGTTTGCACAGGGCAACAGCACAAAGAACTACACAGTCACGAAAAATGCCACCACCACCGTTCCGCTGGGTGTCAACACCGACCTCTACAGCATGTTCAGCAAGGACGGCATCAACTCGCTGAAGACATTCGTCAGCAGCTTCAAGAACGACGGCACATCCTCAAAGGTCGGCCTCCGCATCAAGCCCTCCCTCAACGTCGGCAGCTATGTGGTGCCTATGCCCAACTACATAAAGGTCGAGAAGAAAGTCGGCGGCACCACCAAGAGTTGACACGCCCCATTTCCATCGAAACCAACGGACATTGTACAAAGAAAAAGCCTGACGTTGCTGCGCCAGGCTTTTCTTTATAGAGCCTCTTCAGGGCTCGACAGAACCGCTATTTCAAGACAAGCTTGCGGACAATGTTGACCTTCTCGCCAGTCATGCGGACAAAATATGCTCCGCGGCTCAAGGCGCTGACATCGAAATGGAAGTCACGGCCACTGCCGTTCTGCTGCATCACCGTGCGCCCATTGAGGTCGACGATAGACACCACGGCATCGCCCTCGACGCCCTCGGCACTGACAACCACCATGCCGCTGGCGGGGTTGGGATAGATGCTCAGCTTGCCGCTGACGACATCGCCGATGCCGGAGTTGTCGCTGAAGGTGATGTCGTCGATATAAAGATAATACTGATAGTTACCATAATAGTCGATGGCGACATATTTGGTGCCAGCGGGCAACGTTGCGGATACGAGAGTCCACTCCTCGGCGGTCTCCGGGAAGTCGGCGACCTCGGTGAAACTCGCCAGGTCGTTGGAGCCCGTGGATGCCATGATACGGAACGACTCGCTCTCCGAATCGCCCGTGTAGTAGAAACTCACCTTATAGCTGCCTGCTGCGGGGATATCCAGCTCAGGCGAAATCAGATACTGGTTGTAGTCAGAAGCATTATTGTAGCTGCTGAACACGAAGCTGCCGTAACCATTATACGCATCGTCGGCATCTTCAGAGATACCAAACGCGTCGTCGTTGGCAGGATCCATGCTGACCATAGTCCAGCAGCGCATGCCGCTTTCAAAGTCCATGGTGTAGGGGAAGTCGGTGACGGCATAGCACGTGTAGACCTCCACAGTTTTGCTGTCAGAGGCGGTGCCGACGGTGTTGGTAGCAGTGACGGCTACGGTATGGCTGCCGTCGGTGCTGAAGGTGGTGGTCAGAGTGTTGGTGTTCTCGCTGACAGCGCCGCCGTCGACAGTCCAGCTGAAACTTTCTGCGTTAGGACAGTCAGCCACGAAGGTGACGCTGACACCGTTCTCAGCTTCGGCGGGGCCACGGAGGGTCAGAGCGGGAGCGCTCAGAGTGCGCAGCTGGATGTCGTCAAGGATGATGACATAGCCTCCCACGCTGTTGAAGTGGCGGAAAGCAACCTGGAAGTCACCGCTTACAGTGCTGGGGATGATGGCCATGCGCTGTGTGAAATCGGTCATGCCGGTGAGGGACTCCTCATAGAGAAGAGTGGCGGTGCTGCCCTGGATAATGTAGACACCGTAGTGGTCTCCGTCAAAATCCTCATCGTAAGGTCTCACCTTCCAGGCAATCTCATAGTTGCCGGTGGCGGGCATCGTGATGGAAGGGCTGAACAGCCAGTTGTCGTGGGGGAAGTCCTCGACGAACATGCCGAAGTAGCTCTGGGCCGACATCGAGAGGACCTGTCCGACGGGGTCGTCATCGAACATCTCGACGCTGGCGAACCAGCCGCTGCCCTCTGTCGAGTCGCTGCGAGATGTCCAGCAGCCGAGGCCGGCGCTGAAGTCGGGAGCATAAGGGATGCTGATGCCGTCGCAGCTGAAGACGTCGACATCGAGTGTGTCGCGAGTTGTACCCACAGAATTTGAGGCAAGGACGACGACCTGGTGGCTGCCGACAGTGGTGAAGGTGGTGGTCAGAGTGTTGCTGGTGTTGACATGGGGCGTGCCGTCGACATACCAGGCAAAAGCGGTGGCGTCACTGGTGGCGACATAGGTAGCCTCGACATTGGTGGGTACCGCCGTGGGGCCCGTGAGCGTCACCTCAGGGGCCTCAAGGCTGCCGATACGGATATCGTCGATGTTAAGGACGAACATGTCAGTCACATTATAGTGGCGGAAAGCGATATGGATTGTCTGGCCGGCATAGCTGCTGAGGTCGACAGACCTTTTAGTCCAGACACTGGTCGAATAGCCGCTGTAGACGGGCGTTGTGGCCGTGAAGTCGCTCACAGCGTGACCTGCGGTGGTGATATACACGCTATAGTATTCGTCGGCATAATCGGCATCTTGACCAATATCGAACCACGAGAGGGTCAAGTCGGTAGCGCTGGCAGGGATTTGCATCACAGGGAGGATCATCCAGTTGTCGGGAGTCAGAGCTTCGTCATCGTTGTCATACGATGCCGAGGTGATGCACGCATCGCCGCCATGGACATTGAAATTGTCTTCCGAGGCGGTCCTGATTACCCAGTTGTAGCCGTCATTGTCGCTGTCAACGAGGGTGAATCCCGTGGTGCCGTTCTCGAACCCTTCGTTCCAAGGGAATGAGCTGATGGTGTCGCCTGCGGCCTTGGCGGCATGCTTCTTGAGTTGGGCCTTGAAGGCGGCGGCAGGTGTCCGCACCGGCTTCGCTGTCTGTCCGCGGCGTGCCGTGCCCTGTGCGAAACTGACAGATGCCAGCAACGCCACGACAGCAAATAGAGTAATGGTTTTTTTCATGTTTTATGTTTTTATGGAAGTTAGACAATTGCCAGCAGTTCGACGGTGAAAACCAATGCCGCGTAAGGTGGAATGCTGTTGCCCGCTCCGTGTTCGCCATATCCCAGATTGTAAGGGATATAGAATTTGTACTTGGCTCCCACTTTCATCAGCTGCACGCCTTCCGTCCAGCCTGCGATGACCTGACGAAGACCAAATTCGGCGGGCTGGCCGCGCATATAGGAGGAGTCGAAGACAGTGCCGTCAGTGAGCGTGCCCTCGTAGTGGCAGCGGACGGTGTCGGATGCCTTAGGACGTGGGCCGTCACCCTCGACGAGTACTTCGTACTGCAGCCCGCTGGCCGTGGTGACAACACCTGCACGTTTCTTGTTCTCGGCGAGGAACTTCTCGCCGGCGGCTTTCGCAGCCTTGCCCTTTTCAGCGGCCTCGGCCTGCTGCAATGCCTCCATCTCGGTGAAAAACCTGTTGAGTATGTCCTGCGACTCGGCTTGCGACAGTCGCGCCTCACGGCCTCCGAAGAGGTCGCTGATGGCGGTGGCGAAGTCCTCGATGTTAAGGCTTGTGCCCAGCCCCATCTCCAACAGTTGATGGCCAATATTGTGGCCAAGTGCATAACTGAGTTTATCCAATGTTGTAAAGTTATAGGTTATTGATGTCGATTTTCACTATTCACTATTCACCATTCACCATTCACCATTCACCATTCACTATTCACCATTCACTTCCCCAGTCCCAGTTTCTTCATCATTACGGGTTTGATTTCCTCCTGGAAGACCTGCTGGTACTCGGCAAAAGTGTACCTGTCATTGTCGCCCGAGCAGAAGTACCACAGTATCATCGAGAAGTCGTAGGCATTCTGGTATCCCTGCAGGATCTGTTTCAGCCCGCCGTCCTTGTTGAATATTGCAAACGACGGGTAGCCTATCTTCTGTCCCAGTATGGCACGCGTGAAAGGGTGCGTCTGTGCCTTCTGTCCCGGATTCTGCGTGTTGCTGTACTTGGTGCCGTTCCACGAGAACGAGGCGTTGCCCTCGGCATCGAAATGCACCGGCACATAGTATCTGTTCAAAATAGCCGCCACAACAGGGTCGTTGAATGTCTCGCGCTCCATCTTCTTGCACCATCCGCACCAACTTGTGCTGAAATCGACAAAAAACATTTTCTTGTTGGAACTCTTGTCCACCTGCGAGGCCGACTCAATGTTGACCCATTTCACCTGTGCTCGGACTGCCGGGCACATAACCGCTGCAAGCAATAACAGAATAAAGAATTTCTTCATAATCAAATAATGATTTCATTAAAAAAACGATAACAAGGAAAACAGCTTTTTATTACACTCCAAGTATTAAAAAATCATAAAAACACTCAATTATTCCCTCAAACATGCATTTGAAGGCACTTACTGGCCAAGATGCTCTATCAGCGTATAGACGCCAAGCCCTATCAGCACAAGGCCGGCGATGACCGTGGCCGTACGCTCCGGCACAGGTATGCGGCGGCTGCCGAGGAACCATCCAAGCAACGACACCACGAAAGTGGTGAGGCCAATCACCGACACCGTGAACATCACGTCAGCAAAACCACTCCCCATGCCAAGGCCTATCCCGACGACGAAGGCATCAATCGAGGTGGCCACCCCGAGCAGGAAAAGGACACCCGTCTTTGAGAGGTCCATCTGTTCCTCGTCAGGCTTGTTGCGAACCACATCGACAATCATCTTCCCGCCGACAACGAGGAGCAGGAAGAATGCCACCCAGTGGTCTACCGCCTCCAGAGGCCCTTTGAAGGCAATGCCGAGAAGTGCTCCCAGAAGGGGGAAAAAACCTTGGCAAAAGCCAAAAACCAAAGCCATCAACATCCCCCGCCGAAACGTCATCTTGCTGCGGAACGCACTCGTCGTCGACACCACCAGCGAGTCGACACACAACGCCAAAGCCAATAATAACGATTCTATAATACTCATAAGTGATTAGTGAATTTGCCAAACAATCGACTCCCTCTCTGCCAGTATTACTTTGATGCGATTCAGTTCTTTATTATCCATCGGCTATAGTGTATAAATGGTGCAAAAATACAACAAAAACTTCAGATTAGTAAAGTTAAAAAAATAAGTTGTGACAATAATCATAGTTATTTTATTGATAAAAAGCGAAAGAAATTCTTTAAACTGTAAACTTTAATCTTAAAACTTTACCAAGGTAGCCTTTTTAACTCATTTTATTTTACATTCAAAGGGAAACCATATTACATTGGTTTTTTTGACGGCAAAGCATGTTTCTGTCGCAAGCCATTCGACTACCCATACATTTCATTCCAGTCAGGCAATGCCCTGTTGGAGCAATTTAAATATCCCTGCCGATGCTGTCTTGCCCCAAAAAGCCAAGAAGAAAATATCGCCATTGCTCCATCGCCTGCGCGAGGAGAAAGAGAGCAAGCTTAAAGGTGGTATCTATCACCGCACACAGGTTGACCTCACCTACAGCTCTAACCACATAGAAGGCAATCGTTTGACCAAAGAGCAAACACGATATATCTTCGAGACAAATACGCTTGGCATCACGACGGAAAACACACGCATCGATGATATTATGGAAACCGTCAATCATTTTCGATGTATTGATTATATCATCGACCATGCCACCGACCCCCAAAAGAGGGCTTCGACATCGTCATCGGCAACCCGCCGTACATCAGTGCTCCAACGCAGATAACATCGCCAGAATTGAATGAGCAACGGCAGCATATTGTGGCAAGCAAGAAGTTTAAATCGCTCAATGAGAAA
>JAFSKP010000027.1 GCA_017448905.1 Bacteroidales bacterium
GCATCGACACCTGCATCTCCTTGGTGATATGCTCGCTCTTGGTGTCGACGAGAAACAGCAGGCGGTAGTACTCCTTCGCCAGATTGGCGAGCTGTATCTTCTGCGGCTCGCCGTTAGGTTGTTCCATATCGTAGACCCAGAACTCGCGGAAGTTGCAGGTCACAACCCAACGCGGATGCCGGCTCAGCGGCAATCCGACGATGTACTTCTTCGCCTGCTGGAAGGGGTTGAGCATCGCGCCGTCGCTCTGGTGGATGGGGGCGCCAAGGTCTTTGTCGATGCTTTTCTGCTCTATCAGCACCCGTGTGCCGGGGAGGTAGACATCCATGAAGTTGGTGCTGTCAACCATCACCTTGTCCTCGAACTCGACGAAACTGTAGGGGTCATCCACCCCATACACCTTCTGCAGCAGTTCGAGCCAGAACTTCTGGGTGTCGCCCTTCTCATATCCCTTGCCGCTCCAACGCAAGGAGAACTCGCTTGCAGCAGCGGCCTGTTGTCTGTCGGTAGTCATGATTCAGTCAAATTTCAAATTGCAAAGATACGACTTTTTCCGAATTCCCCGAAATTTAGGCTCAGGGGAGGATTTCCGTGGAAATCTCCCTCGCCTGAACCATTCTACACCATGTTGTTGCAGGTGAAAGAAAATGTTGATGTTGAGGTTCTGTTTCGGGTGTCAATACCCTTTGCCGCAGCAGTTCTTGTATTTCTTTCCACTGCCCTCTCTTGAAGCCTTTGGGCAATGTGTATGCTAGGACTTGGCATATTCATCGTATACTCAAAACGGCCTTCTGAGTATGGCTACACTATGCCGTCACAATGCGAGCGCCACACGAAGTGCGGGAGAAGGGTTTGGCATCGCCTTACGAAAACGATGGTTGGGTCATCAAGCTCGCCAGCCATAGCACACAAATCAAGTTCACGTGCCACAGCGTCGGCAAAGCCGACGGCAAACCACGACAGTCTCACCACAAGATAATGAAAAACATACTTCGTTGCCAAAAGCTGATTCGTTTTACGAGATTTGGCAGCAAAGTATGTATTCTTGACAATGGTGAAATCTGGTTTTTCCAGCTATTCAAGCAAATCCTCCAGCGTCACAACATTTTGGAAAACTGAACTGTAGATATTGCTCACCAGGCCATATGTTGTAACCAATACAGGATGTATGGACATACGGACTTTGTTTGACGAGCGGAACAGCCGCACACGACGTTCCATGTCGTCGCGGTCTTTCTTTTTCATCGCATATTCGCCATCATAGTATTTCATCTCGCACACGTTAACGACCTTGTCGGCACGCTTGATGACAAGGTCTATCTGAGCCTTCTCCTCAGCGTTTGGGGGCGTGACCCAAGAATAGACGTTGGTCATAATTCCTGCGATGCCCAAGGCCTGCTCAATCTGACGGTGATGGTTCAGGCAGAGCTGCTCGAAGGCCAATCCTGCCCAAGTGTCGTGGGTGTGCGTACCTATCTGATGTTGCCAAAAAGCCTTGTCGGTTTTGCCGTTTTTCTTGATGAATTTGAAATAGAAGAGCGTAAATGGGTCGACAAGCTGGTAAATGGACATCTTCGATTTGTTGCCGTAACCACGATAGCAACGGATGAAATCGCAATCTATCAGATTCCGCAAAATGGTGGAGAACTGACCATTGCTTTTCTGTTTGGTTGCCGTCAGCAGTTCTTCCCTTGTAAGCCCATTGTTCTTGGCACTCAGGGCCTCGACAATCTTGATATAGGCTTCCGATTTGTCGAAGAGGGAGTCATACAGTGCATCGAACTCATCGTCGAGCCGGCCCTTGTCCATGAAGAACATCTCGTCGACATTCTGCGAAAGACTGGCACCCCGACGCAGGTTCTTCAAATAGAATGGGATTCCGCCCATAATCATATAGCACTCAGCTATCTCCTTGTCTTCCATCAGGATTTTGCGACTTTGCAGATACTCTTTGCACTCGGCCAATGTAAACGGGTGGATATAGAGTTTCTGCGTCACACGATTGTGCAATCCGCCACGATTTTTCAGTATCTTATTAGTGATCCATGATGTGGCTGAACCGCAGACAATCAGTACCATGTCGTTTTGTGTCGATGCCCAGTCGTTCCAAAAATGCTCGAGTGCGGAAACGAGGTTGCTACCCCTTGAATCCATCCAAGGGAACTCATCGATGAACACGACGCGTTTCCCTTTGACTTTCAACTTCTCAAGCAAATCGCGAAGCTGGTCGAAGGCCTCGTACCAAGTGCGGGGTTTCTTGTATTTCTTACCCTCATGATACCTGTTGAGCGATGCCTTGAAGTTAGCCAGCTGTTCACGCTTGCTTTTCTTGGCCAGGCCTGTCAATTTGAACGCATAATTGTCGTTGAAAAAAGAGTTGACCAAAAACGTTTTGCCCACACGTCTACGGCCATATACAACCACAAATTCGGCCTCTTCAGATGCCATAATAGCCTCCAATTGCTTCTTTTCGGCTCTACGACCAATCAAAATATCTTGATTTTGTTCCATTTGTGTGTTTCTTTTGCAATGCAAAAATAGCAATAATAATTGAATTAGCAAAAAAAAAATGCAAATTTTGCAGCCAAATGTCGATGAAAAAAGTTAGTTTTGGCTGCAAAGTATGTTTTTTTTTGAGTGGGAGGTTTTTCATTGGAGCATGCGTTTCCATGGGTAGAGCATCCGGTTGGCTTATCGGGGCTCAGGGGAGGATTTCCGTGGAAATCTCCCCCGCCTGAACCATTCTACACCATGTTGTTGCAGGTGAAAGAAGATGTTGATGTTGAGGTTCTGTTTCGGGTGTCAATACCCTTTGCCGCAGCAGTTCTTGTATTTCTTTCCGCTGCCGCAGGGACAGGGGTCGTTGCGGCCTACCTTGCGCTTTGCCCACGCCTGGTCAACCATCTGTTGGACCCGCTCCGGGTCATATCCGCTCCGCCGCATGTTTGGCCCGAGTACAATTTTCGGCGTTTTGTCACCAATCATGACCAAATCATCAGGGCAAAGCCCCTTGAACTTCCATCGGGGTGCGTGGTTCAAGTAGTTTGAGATGTCTTGTAAGGCGCTGTCGAGTGTTTCGAGATCTCCGCTAAAGTCTTTTTTGGGTGAGTGGTCTATCACATGTTGAATTATTCCTCCTATGCCCATGTCGCTCTCCTGAACATCCTGCCACATGGTCAGTCGCACTGCCTTGGCTTCTTTTTCTGTATAACCGAATCTTTTTTCAAGTATTTCCATAATCCGATTGTTGTAGGGATTTGGAAGAGCAGGAATCGGCATATTGCCGGCCTCGGCTATGGCACTGATGTTGAAATGCTTGAAAGACTTTATTTCGGGACGTCCGTCTATGTCGGATAAAACTTTGTCCACGTCGAGTGCAAATGGCGACAGATAAAAGTAATCATCTTTCTCGTGGCTATAGGTCTCCATCAGATTGAGGGCTATTGAACCGAATAATATTTGTTCAAATATTTCCATTTCCTCGTCCTTTTCTACGTATTTTTTTCTCAGCAACTCAAATAGTTGGTCCTCGCTCAATGCTCCATAGATGTTGATGATGCCAATAAGCAGCTCCTCAATTGTGGCACGCTTCTTTACGTATTCGTTTTCCAGGACTTCGTCAATGATTGGTATGCAGGCCTTACGGAAGTCTTCGGCAACGGTCAATACGTCATCATAGGCATTATTGTCGTCACTCTCAAACTGTAGAGCCAGACCGATTTGAGCCATAGCCATGACGTGGTTTGTTCGGGGAACAGCATAATAGCTGTCGGGTGGTATTTCTTTCATTATTTGCAAGATGACCAATTCCTCGAAAGGTAGTCTCATGAGAACTGTCCGAGGGTTGGCAAGGATCTCTTCTGAAAGTTTGCTGATGATTTGTTCAACGTTAAGGCTGTCCAGTGTTCCTCCGCTGTTGTAGCCCATCATGTAGGCGTTTCCAATCAATGTGTATGCATCAAAGTCCATGCGATGCATTACTTCCACCAACGTGGGTTTTTGTAGTTTGTCTTGGGATTGTGTTTTTTTGTTCATGATGTGAGTTCGGCTATTGCTTGTGATTGACTGTCTTGCGGCGCGAGCAGTGCTTGTCGGGACAGTTTGCGCTTTAGAATTTATTGATTTCTTTCAACAGGTGTTTCTTCGCGTATTGTCTTGCGAACAGGCTCAAGTCATCACGGGTTGCCAGTTCCAATAATTTGTTAAGGTCTGTTTTTGCCGTAATCAACTAGGAATAATTGTCTTTACTTTTTCAAAAAACGTTGAAACAGTAATAATGTTGTGTCAGCCATGACAAAACATTCTTTGATTATCTACAACTTTCACAAACATTAGTACTATATACTATTGTTAAGGCTTTCGGCCTCTCTTCTTTGGCTCTTTTTTGGGCAGTTCAATCATATCCAGTTTCTGAATGATTTCGATGGCTGAAGGTGCGTTTTTGAAATAGGCGTGATACCTGCTCCGTAACTGTTTTTTTTGCATACTTACGGATGCATTATATCGGATTACTCATCCTTAACCATTCAAAAAAAATGCTTACGGAGGTATTATACTGGCTTTTTTACATCTACGTTAAAAAGGAGCATCATTTATCACTCATTTGGATTTGAAAAAAATGGACAATTGTTTTTTTTTATTATTTTTGCACATTATTTATTTTGTTACAATTGCTCGTATTACGTTGACAATACGTTCTATATACTTTCATTTCTCATTTTTCACTTCGTACTAATAATTTCATTTTTCAATTTTCATTTTTAAATTTTATGTGTGGAATAGTTGGATATATCGGTGAGCAGCAGGCTTACCCTATCCTGATAAAGGGTCTTCATCGTTTGGAATACCGCGGCTACGACTCGGCCGGAGTAAGCATAATCAACGCCAAGGGCGACCTCAACATCTACAAGGCCACAGGAAAGGTCGCTGCGTTGGAGGAGAAGTGCGGCCACGAGGACACAACTGGCAGCATAGGTATTGCCCATACCCGTTGGGCTACCCATGGCGAACCTAACACTGTCAACGCCCATCCCCACCTCTCGCAGAGCGGTAACCTCTCGCTGGTGCACAACGGCATCATCGAGAACTACAAGACCTTGCGGGCCATGCTTGAGAAGCAGGGCTTCACATTCTGCAGCGACACCGATACCGAGGTGTTGGTGCAGCTCATCGAGTACACCCAGAAGTCGCACAAATGCGACCTCTTCACCGCCGTGCAGCGTGCCTTGAAGAATGTCATTGGCGCATACGCCATAGCTATCCTCCAAAAAGACCACCCCGACCAGCTGGTATGCGCCCGAAAGGGCTCTCCTCTGGTCATCGGTGTGGCTACCAATGCCCGTGGCCGCAAGGAGTTCTACCTCGGAAGCGACGCCACTCCCATCGTGGAATATACCAAGCAGGTCGTCTACCTCAAGGACGAGGAGATTGCCTACATGGACCGCAGCGGCAAGATCGACATCGTAAACCTCGCCAATGTCCATCAGACCCCCGAGATGCACACACTTAGCCTTAGCCTCGACGAGCTGGAGAAAGGCGGCTTCCCACACTTCATGCTCAAGGAGATATGGGAACAGCCCAACGCTCTCCGTACCTGCATCAAAGGCCGTCTGCACCACAAGACCAAGGATGTCATCCTCAGCGGCATCACCGACCACAAGGAGAAGTTCACGGGTGCCCGCCGCATCATCATCTGCGCCTGCGGCACATCATGGCATTCAGCCCTCATCGGCAAATATTTCATCGAGGAGGCTGCTCAGATTCCCGTCGAGGTGGAGTACGCCAGCGAGTTCCGCTACCGCAACCCCGTCATCTATCCCGACGATGTCGTCGTCGCTGTCTCGCAGAGCGGCGAGACGGCCGACACGCTGGCCGCCATCCAGCTCGCCGAGCAGAAGGGTGCCTTCCTCTACGGCATCTGCAATGTCATCGGCTCCTCTATCGCCCGCGCCACCCACAGCGGCACCTACCTGCACGTGGGCCCGGAGATTGGCGTGGCCTCCACCAAGGCCTTCACCGGTCAGGTCATCACCCTCTGCCTTCTGGGCCTTGCCATCGCTAAGGAGAAGCACACCCTCAGCGACGAGATGTTCCACATGCTGGTCGACGAGCTCTACCAGATTCCCGACAAGATGC
Organism: Bacteroidales bacterium; assembly: GCA_017448905.1. GTDB lineage: Bacteria > Bacteroidota > Bacteroidia > Bacteroidales > P3 > Colimorpha. The sequence continues at coordinate 6,136 of JAFSKP010000027.1, forward strand.
AGTGGACGCTGGAGAACAACAAGAACATCGACCAGTTCGCCCAGATGTTCACCTATTGTCGCAACTTCATCTTCCTCGGCCGCGGCTACAACTACCCCGTGGCCCTCGAGGGCGCCCTGAAGCTGAAGGAAATCTCCTACCTCCATGCCGAGGGCTACCCCGCCGCCGAGATGAAGCACGGCCCTATCGCCCTCGTCGACGAGGAGATGCCTGTCGTCTTCATTGCCCCCAAGCGCGGTATGTACGACAAGATCGTCAGCAATATCCAGGAAATCAAGAGCCGCAAGGGTAAGATTATCAGTGTGGTCACCGAAGGCGACACTACTGTCAAGAACATGAGCGACTACACCTTCGTCATCCCCGATACGCGCGACTGCTTCGTGCCTATGCTGTCGGTCATCCCGCTCCAGCTGCTGGCCTACTATATCGCTACTGCCAAGGGGCGCAATGTCGACCAACCCCGCAACCTCGCCAAGTCGGTGACGGTGGAATAGCGGTTGCCGATAGCTAAAAAACACTATAAATCTGCGGACAATCACTAATTGTGGTGATTGTCCGTTTTTTTTGGTATTCTGACTTTTGCATAGTTAAATCAGAATATCAGAAATGCATACAAGTATCTTTAAATCAACTCTTTGTTTGATGATTGCTGTTGCGTTGACCCCGTCGGTTTTTGCCCAGGACGACAGCAGCTCAAGCCAGCGTCGCCTCACGGTAGGCGGATATGGGGAGGCTGTATACAGCCATCATTTCTATAGCGACAACGTCTTCCGCTACAGCCGTGCCGCCAAATACGAGGATGCCCCAGGTTTCGGTCGTGTCGACCTGCCACACGCTGTCATCATGCTTGGCTATGACTTCGGCCATGGCTGGTCGGTAGGCACGGAGATCGAGTTCGAACATGGAGGCATCGAGGCCGCCACCGAGAAAGAGACCGAGGAGACCGGCGAATTCGAGCAGGAGATTGAACGCGGCGGCGAGGTGGCCCTGGAACAGTTCTGGGTACAGAAAAGCTTCGGCAAGTATCTCAGCATCCGCGCCGGCCACATCGTGGTACCCGTTGGCATGACCAACAACAACCATACGCCCAACATGTTCTTCGGCGTCTACCGCCCGGAGGGCGAGAACACCATCATGCCATGCACATGGCACGAGACAGGGCTCAGCCTATGGGGCAATGCCGCCGCATTCCGCTATGAGCTGCAGCTGCTGCCGTCGCTCAACAGCAACCTCTTCAACGATGCCGGCTGGATCCACAACGGCTCGGCGTCGCCCTACGAGTTCCGCCCGGCCAACGGCCTCAGTGCCGCAGCACGCATCGACTGGACAGGCATCAAAGGACTGAGGCTTAGCGTCAGCGGCTTTGTAGGCAACAGCTTCCAGAACGACATTGTCACAGAGAGTTATCCCGAGACCTCTAAATACTATGGTGCCAAGGGGCGCGTCATGGTTGGGGCTTTTGACTTCGCCTACCGTAACCGTTACGTCACTTTGCGGGGCAACTGCGACTACGGCCATCTCGCCGATGCTGCCCTCATCTCCACGCGTAACAAGAACCAGACCACCATGACCGGCAACCCCTATCAGCATACCACCGTGGGCGAGCACGCCTGGGACGCCTCGCTCGAGGGTGGCATCAACCTGCTGGCTTGGAGCAACTGCCGTAGTCGCCTCTACCTCTTCGGACGTTACGACCATTACGACAGCTTCGTCCCGGCTGAGGGCTTCACCGATGTGCAATGGTGCGAACGCCAGTGCGTAAGCGGTGGCGTCAACTATTGTCCCATCCCCGAAATCGTAATCAAGGCCGAAGGTGGCATACGTCTGCTGGCACAGCAGTACAACAACGAACCGTACTTTGCCGTCGGTGTCACATGGACTGGTTTCTTTGAGAGATGACCCCCCCCACCCACTTCGCCTACCCCGCCCACCCCGCCCACAACCGAAAAAAGAAAAATCTTTAAACACATATAATCTAATGAAAAAAACTATCATCAGACACGCAATGCTGATGGGCTTCGTAGCCCTGACATTGGCATTCACATCCTGCAAGGATGAGAACGAGAAAAACGGGAACAACAACAACAACGTCCCTGTCGAGGACAATTCCGCTGCTATTGTGGCTCGCTTTGTGGACCATACTGTGGCTCCTACCTACACCGAGCTGGCAGCAAAAACCGAGCTCCTTGCTGCACAACTTACAGCCCTCAGGTCCAATCCCTCTGACGCCGGCATCCGCGAAGCCTGCAAAACTTTCCTTGCTGCACGCGAACAGTGGGAGAAAAGCGAGGCCTTCCTCTTCGGCGCGGCAGGCGATTTCGGTGTGGATCCCCATATCGACAGCTGGCCTCTCGACGAGGATGCCTTCAGCACCCTCATGAACAGCCCTGCCATGCTTAACGCCATCGATGGCGATTACGGTGACGTCGTCGCCGGCGAACGCCTCGGCAATGCCCTGCTGGGTTTTCACGGCATCGAGTATATCCTCTTCGCCAACGGACAACCTAAGAGTGCAGCCAGCATCTCTTCCAACGACTGGATTTATGTCGCCGCCGTCGCCGGCGACCTCCGCAACCGCTGCTACCAGCTCGAAGTGAGCTGGTTGGGCAACAAAGCCCCACAGAGCCATATCGACAAGCTCGACGACATCGAACTCCCTTATACCGTGGCCAGCGGCGACAACAGCTATGGCGACAACATCAAGAATGCCGGCAGGGCGGGAAGCACCTACGGCACGGTGACCGCAGCCCTTATCGCCATCGTCCAAGGCTGCGCCGACATCGCCGACGAGGTGGGCAGCAGCAAGATCTACTCCGCCTGGCACGGCGAGGATGTCACCTACATCGAAAGCCCCTACAGCCAGAAGTCCATCATCGACTTCCACAACAATATCGTAAGCATCCAGAACGTATGGATGGGTGGCATCGAAGGACAACGCGACGAAAGCCAGTCGCTGCACAAGAATGTCAGCGCCGACCTCGATGCCAAGGTCACAACAAAAATACAGAATGCCCTTGCCAAGATCGACGCCATGCCGGCTCCCTTTGTGCAGAATTATTCCAATCCAGCCAATGGCGAGGCTGTGGAGGCTTGTGCCGAGCTCAGCGAGGCACTCGACGAGGTAATCGAAGAATTGAGAAAAAGATAATAGTCACATAACGCAAATTGGACAAGAACAATGAAAAAGTCATTTATCATTCTTGCTGTCGCCCTGCTCGCCGTGGTCATGTCATCCTGCCGCGACGAGAAGGAGGAGAATATCACCACTGCCAACACTAACCCTCCCGCCGGTCAGCCGTCATGGGTGGCTGAGGAGACACTCGCCGGCGGCGAGCTCGGCACTACCTTCAACCAGTCGGCCTCGGCCTACGAGGACCCCACGCCTGCAACCGAGCGCGCCGGCATGGCTACGGCTTTCAAGTATGGCGAGTTCTTCTTCGAGCATACCGTCACCCAGAACAATCCTCCTTTCAATGGCCTGGGACCTGTCTATGTACGCTCGTCGTGCGAGAGCTGCCACCCTGGCTACGGCCACGGACGCCGCATGGAGCGCTACCGCGCCGACGACTGGGCCAACGGCTACCTGCTCGTGGTATACAACAAGCAGACCAACGGCTACGAACCTTCGGTGGCTGGAATGCCGCAGACCAAGGCGGTGGCTCCTTTCAAGGCCCCTATCGATGAGGAGAAAATATCCATCCAGTGGCTCCGCTATACCGACGAGTGGGGCAACCGCTTCGACGACGGCGAGAGTTACGACCTCATCTATCCTGAGGTCTCTATTCCCGAGGATGCCTTCTATGCTCCTCTCGTGACCCCCTATGGGCAGCTGGCCTTCCGTCTGGAGACAACCATAGGCATCTATGGCACCGGACTGATAGATGCCATCGACGACGACTCGCTCAAAGCTCAGTACCAGCGTGAACATGATGCCGGCGCCGACCTCAACCCCGCTTTCTGGGCTGGTGCCGACTGGGCCCCGACGGCCTTCTACGGCAACACCAACCACCCCAAACGCTTCACCTATGCCCTCACCCGCGGACCCCTCCAGGATGCCCCGGGCAGCAACGCCATCTGGAACATCACCAATGTGACACGCAGCAACAAGCGTAGCCACTACCTCAGCCTCACTCCCTCCATCTATGCCGACGCATCGGCCAACGACCCCGATGTCCAGGCTCGCTTCTACCAGTATTTCCCACAATGGAACAAGAGTGGCGACCCGGCAACGGACATCCGCAACTACCTGCTCTGCGACACCCTGCCCGCCGAGATGAGCGACCAGGACTACGTCAACTTCATGATCTGGCATCGTGGTCTTGCCGTCCCCGCTGCGCGCAACCTCGCCGATGCCCAGGTGCAGCGCGGACGCCAGCTCTTCCGCGAGATGGGTTGCGCCTCCTGCCACCGCCCCAGCTGGACAACAGGCAAGGACGAGTTTACTGATCCCACAGGCTTCTTCTCCACTGCCGACAGCCGCCTGCCGCGCTACCCTCATCAGAAGATATGGCCTTACAGCGACTTCGTGCAGCACCGCCTCTTCATGAAGAACGACATCCGCACGGGATGGTGCCGCACCACGCCGCTCTGGGGCCGTGGTCTGGCTCCCCTCTGCAGCGGTCACGGCGACCGTCTCCACGATGCCCGCGCCCGCAATGTCATCGAGGCCATCATGTGGCATGGATGCAAGGATCAGGGCGGCACGAGCGACGCACGCTGGACGGTGGAGAATTTCCGCAAGCTCAGCAAGGCAGACCGCGACGCTGTGGTGAAATTCATTAATGCTATATGATGAAACCTGTTGCCTCTTCCCACTCCAAGATCGGACTTCTTCTCATGGTGCCGACGGTGGCTGCGCTCGCCGTCGGCACTGTCGTCGAGAAATTCCACGACAACGCCTTCGCTCGCAGCCATGTCTATGGCTCCTGGTGGTTCTTGGCTCTCCTCTCGTTGACGGCATTGTATATCCTCTGGCGTATGGTCTGTGAGTCCCGCAGAACGGACTTCAGGCTGTCGGCATCCCTCTACAGAATGCTGCTCTATGTCTCTGTACTGCTGATGCTTGCAGGTGGTGTCATCACCATGTCCACAGGCCGCTATGGCAGCATGACGCTCCAGCCTGGCATCGAGATGAGCTCTTTTGTGACCGAGACGGGCGATACACTCGCCCTTCCTTTCGGCGTGACGCTCTCCAGCTTTGAGGTTGTACCCTACCCGGGCTCCACCTCGCCAATGGATTTCGTAAGCCACGTCCTCGTCGATGGCGATTCTGTCGACATCTCGATGAACAGCATCTGCCGTCATGGCGGCTACCGCTTCTATCAGGAGGACTACGATGGACTTGGCGGGTCCACTCTCAGCGTCGCCCACGACCCGTGGGGCATCGCCCTCACTTACACCGGTTACCTCGTCATGGCTCTTGGTATCGTGGCTCTGTTCTTCTGCCGCAATTCGCTTTTCCGCCGCCTCCTGCGTGGCGCTGATGCACTCGCTGTAGTCGCGTTGCTCCTCCTCCCGTCAGTGACGAGTGCTGCTCCCCGAACGCTCCCTAAGCCCGTGGCCGACAAGATGGGGCAGGTGTATGTGCTTTATAAAGGTCGTGTCTGCCCCTTGCAGACCATGGCCAAGGACTTCACCACCAAGCTCTGCGGCTCCGCTCGTTATGAGGGCCTTACCCCCGAACAGGTCATGAGCGGCTGGCTCTTCTACAGTGGGGAGTGGGCTGAGGAACCAATGATAAAGGTCAAGGGCGACGATGTGAGACAGATGCTCTCCTCCGACAGCAGATGGGTGAGCTTCACACAGCTTATGGTCCATGCCGACCAGCTTGAGACACGACATCCCTTGCCGTCGGCCATGGGTGCCGCCATGATGCCTTCGCAGGGACAGATGATGTCGAAAACTGTGCGTGAGGCTTCCGAGAAATACAACCTCGTCAGGATGTTGCTTGGCGGCAAGTTCGTCAAGGTGTATCCGCTTCCCGACTCCTCAGGCACTGTGGGCTGGTATGGCCAGAACGACGAACTCCCGGCCAACACTCCTCCCGACGACTTTTTCTTTGTCCGCAAGCAGCTGAGCTATTGCCAGGAACTGGTGGTCGCCGGCGACTTTGCCGAACTCGAGCGTGTCTTCGACAAGACCATCCTTTATCAGCAAAAACATGCCGCCGGTGTGCTGCCTTCCATCCAAAGCTACCGTGCCGAACGCCTCTACAACCGTCTGACCACAGGACGTTGGCTCGCCATTCTGGTGGTCTCTCTTGGCATGCTCTTCTTTGCCCGTGCCGTCATCCGTGCCGGCGGCAAGGGCTCGCTGGGCAGATCTGTCGACCTCTTGCCTTTGCTCTTGGTTTCTTTGATAACCCTTTTCCTGCTGCTTCTCTTCGTGCTGCGCTGGGTTGCCGGTGGCCATGCACCCATGGCCGGTGGCTTCGACAGCATGAACCTCATGGCCATAGCTGCCGGCATCGTGGGCATAGCCTTGTCACGTCGCCACGCAATGGCTCCTTCCATAGCCCTCTTCTCGATGGGATTCTGTCTTTTGGTGGCCATGATGAGCGGCAGCAATCCGCCGGTGACGCATCTTATGCCGGTCCTCAGCTCTCCGCTCCTGACGCTCCATGTCGCCGTCATAATGATTTCGTATGCTCTTTTCTTCTTCTTGATGCTGAATGGGTTGGCCGCCCTGTTCTTGCCTGCCAAACGCGAGCAGATGATGCGTCTCGGCCTACTGATGCTCTATCCTGCCGTGGCATTGTTGGCCGTCGGTATTGTCATCGGCGCCGTATGGGCCAACATCTCATGGGGCAGCTATTGGTCATGGGATCCCAAGGAGGTCTGGGCTCTCATAACCCTCGTCATCTATCTCTACCCCCTGCTGCGTTTGTCCGACGGGCCACAGCGGAGCGTCGCCTTCCATCTTTACTGCACCCTGGCGTTCTTCAGCGTGATTGTCACCTATTTCGGTGTCAACCTCATACTCGGTGGCATCCATGCTTACAATTAGGATCGCATGATACCCCATACACAAAAAAGGCCGCACACATGTGTGCGGCCTTTTTTGGTATGCTCGGCATGAGCATTGTCTAACGGGTGTAAGTCCCCAACGAACCCTGATAGCGGGAATCGTATAGCCAGAGAGACAAGGGTGTCCATCGCGAGGTGGAATCTGAAAGAAGTCAGCGGCAAACATCTGGCCTAACGAACAGAAACTTGATATAAGGCCAAAGTATGTGGATGAGGTGGCCAAAAGCACTGAAGTCCGATAGCTATCCGGACCATGCATGGTAAATCAAGTAGGTATAAGATGGAAAGACAATGCCCCTATCCGAGGAGGTCTCACGGACGTGGTGAATAGTTGCACATACAAAAGCCACGGAGTAAAGCTTGCCGTGAGAAGTCAGCAGAAGCCATAGTAGTGGAGTAATCGGTAACGCTCCATGAAGGGCTGAACCTAACAATTAAGCGATTAGTAATTGAAAGTTACCTTATGGAAGGACGAATGCAGAAAACATCAGCCTTTGCTAATGACTGCCCCCAAATAGATAGGACGGAATCCGAATGGTATGGGGGAGTGCAGACTTTCATGTGGATGACCGAAGACAACATCGTGGAAGTTCCATTCGACAGGGGGCACCTGTTGGAAACAATCCTTAGTCCCGATAACCTCAATGAGGCCTACAAGGCAGTAGTGAGGAACAAGGGATGTGGCGGTATCGACAAGATGTCATGCGAGCAACTGCTTCCGTGGCTATTGGCCAACAAGGATGAACTGACACGCTCCCTGCTTGACGGTAGTTACCGTCCGAATCCAGTCCGAAGGGTAGAGATACCCAAGGACAACGGCAAGATGCGCCTGCTGGGAATACCGACAGTGGTTGACCGCATGGTGCAGCAAGCCATCAACCAAGTACTGACGATAGTCTATGAACCCCAATTCTCCAAGCGGAGTTTCGGCTTCCGCCCGAGAAGGGGAAGCCAGGACGCACTGCGGGAAGTGCAGAGGACAGTCGATGAAGGCTACAGGTACGTAGTTGACCTCGACCTTGAACGCTTCTTCGATACGGTGAGCCACAGCAAACTCATAGAGATACTCAGCCGCACCATCAAGGACGGCAGGGTGGTCAGCCTTATACACAAATATCTTCGAAGCGGAGTCATAGACAAAGGTCTGTGGCATGCAAGCGAGGAGGGCACTCCGCAGGGAGGCCCACTGAGTCCACTGCTCAGCAATATCATGCTGAACGAGCTGGACAAGGAACTTGTACGCAGAGGACACCCTTTTGTGCGCTATGCCGACGATTCGATGATATTCTGCAAGACGAGGCGTGCAGCAGAACGTGTGCGGGAGTCAATAACCGAATTCATCGAGAGGAAACTGTTTCTCAAAGTGAACAAGGAGAAGACCGTTGTTTCATACATCAAGGGTGTGAAATACCTTGGTTACTCCTTCTATGTGCACAAAGGCAAATGCCAACTCACCGTACACCCAAAGTCCAAGGCAAAGATGAAGTCACGGCTAAAAGAGCTGACAAGTCGAAGCAACGGATGGGGCTACGAGAAGAGGAAGCGGAAACTGAAAGAGTACATACGGGGATGGGTAGGCTACTATCACCTGGCCAATATGAAACGTCTATGCCTTGAAACCGATGAATGGTTAAGGCGGCGAATACGCATGTGTATATGGAAGGCTTGGAAACTCCCCAAGACCCGAATAAAGAACCTCGTCAAATGCGGAGTAAATGAATACAACGCACGGAAATGGGGATATTGTAAAGGTTACTGGAGAGTGAGTGGTACACCGATTATGCATATGGCAGCTTCTACGTATAATCTTCGTAAGGCAGGCTATCCTTGCTTATTGGATTCGTACCTCGAATGGAATCCAAAATAGGAACCGCCGTATGCGGAACCGCATGTACGGTGGTGTGAGAGGTCGGTAAACGTGAAAGTAGGAGATAAACGCCTATGATTAGCGTTTACCTCCTACTCGATTCGGCTTGTGACCACGCTGGGGCTCGAACCCAGGACCCCATCCTTAAAAGGGATGTGCTCTACCTGCTGAGCTACGTAGTCGATGAACCTTCTCTTTCCCTTGTCGGAAATCGTAGACTCCTTTGTGACCACGCTGGGGCTCGAACCCAGGACCCCATCCTTAAAAGGGATGTGCTCTACCTGCTGAGCTACGTAGTCAACGCTTATTGCTACCCTCAAAAGAGTTTGCAAAGGTACTCAAATTTTGCTTATTCACAAAAATAAATTGAAAAAAATGATATTCCGAAGGTGTAGTTTATTTGTTGATAATGTTTTATGTTGTTTGCGAAATGAGTGCGGAACGCAGCCTCCCTGCATCAATTGTGGGTTTCTTGAAAGAAAAATTTGCGGAATTGAAGATTGTTTTGTACTTTTGCAAAATCTTTTCCCCAAGTAACCAGTAACCCACAATCAACAGTATGGAACACGTCATCAATTTAAAAAAAGGTTTTGGCAGCATCCAGTTCGGCACCCCTGTAGAGGATATTGTAGCGCTCCTTGGCGAGGCAGATGAAGTAGAAAGCATGGAAAACGCCTTCGACGAGCCGACCACAGTACTCCATTATTTTGATGGCGAGCTGACGCTTTTTTTCGAAGGGGACAGCCCTACGCTGCAGTGTATCGACAGCTCGATGGATGACTGCCTGCTGTTTGGAAAGCGAATCTTCGACAGTAACGAGACCGAGATAGTCCGTCTTATGGTCGAGAACCACTATTGTCAGGAGGATGTCGACGACGAGGCCTGGGGTGAACGGCGTGTGTCGTTCGGCGAGGCTAATGTCGACTTCTTTTTCGACAACGGTGTGTTGAGCTCTGTGGTTTGGGGTGTCTAGCCGGCCTGATTATAGGGTATTATTTCTATAACCAATAACCACTTATACCCTTTGCACTTGCTCCACACCTTCGATGGCACGCAGCTGGCTGATGAGCCCTTCGAGGTCGTTGAGCGAGTGGACGTAAAGCATTATCAGCCCTCTTGCCACACCTTCTGATGCTTCGAGGGTGATGGCTCGCATGTTGAGGTCCATGGCTTCGCTGATGATGCCTGTCAGCTCCTGGAGCAGCCCTTTGCGGTCGATGGCGGTGAGTGTCACGCCGGTGAGGAACGAAATACGTTCGCCCGGACGCCAACGGGTGCGGACAATACGGTCTTCGTGTGAAGCCATCTCGTTGATTGCTGCGGGACAGTTGGTGCGGTGCACAAGTATGCGGTCGTCTTGCACTATGCCTATCACACGGTCGCCCTGTACGGGTTTGCAGCATGTGGCGGGTTCGGCTTTCAGATTCTGGTGTGCGCCGTCGGTGAGGAAAGGCGATGTCGTCGGTGTCTCCAGATCTCCGGGCTGGCGAAGGAAGAGCAGCTGCGGTTGCGATTTGGAGAGGTGGAAGCACTGGCGCATGTCATCCTCGCTGATCTGTCCTATGGCGATGCGGTAGTACAGCTCAATGTCGCTGTCGCAGGCAGTGAAACGTTTGAGGCGTGCCACGCGGTCGGCGGTTTTGTGTAGCTTCTCTTTGCGGAAAAAGTCGGCCAGTTTCTGCTCGCCCTCTTCGCGGCGGTCGCGTTTCTGGTTGCGGATGAAGTCCTTGATGTGCTCCTTGGCACGCCCGGTCTGCACCTCTTTGAGCCATGACTCGTTGGGTGTCGTTTTCTGCGATGTGAGCACCTGTACCTGCTCGCCGCTATGCAGCCGGTAGCCGATGGGCACTACGCGGGCATTGACTTTCGCCCCTATGCAGTGGTCGCCTAGGTCGGTATGGATGGCGTAGGCAAAGTCCAGCACGGTGCTGCGTGCGGGCAGCTTGATGGTCTTGCCTTTGGGTGTGAAGATGTATATCTCTTTGGTATACAGGTTTTCCTTGAACTCTTCCACCAGGTCGAGGGCGTTCTTGTTGGGGTCTTCGAGCGAGGTGCGTATCTGCTGTAGCCACTCCTCGACGGGGCTTTGCTGCACGGGTTCGTCGGGATGGGCTTCTTTGTAGAGGAAATGCGCTGCCATGCCTTTCTCTGCAATCTGGTCCATGCGCTTGGTGCGTATCTGCACCTCTACCCAACGTCCGATGGGCGACATGACAGTTGTGTGCAGCGATTCGTAGCCGTTGTTCTTGGGGTTCGAAATCCAGTCGCGGAAGCGCGTCGGCTGTGGACGGAAGAGGCTGGTGATGAGGGCGTATACTTTGAAGCATTCTTCTTTCTCGACTTTGTGGAAGGACTCGGGAGTCATCTCTCCCTGCTCCAGGTTGAGGATGATGCGCATGGCGTAGAGGTCGAAGATCTCCTCGAAAGGCACTCCCTTGTTCTGCATCTTCTTCCAGCAGGAATAGACAGACTTGACGCGCGTCTTCACCGTGTATTTGAGTCCGCTGGCATCAAGCATGTCGAGGATGGGCTTGGTGAAGCACTCCTTGAGTTTCTGTCCCGTCGCGGCGGTCTGGCTTATCCTGTCCTTGATTTCGGTATACTTGTCGGGATTGGTGTACTGCATCACCAGGTCGTCGAGTTCGGTCTTGATGGCGTAGAGTCCAAGGCGATGGGCCAGTGGGATATAGAAATACTGTGTCTCTGACGAGATGGCCAGCTTCTTGGTATCCTTCATCGAACCGAGGGTCCGCATGTTGTGCAGACGGTCGCAGAGCTTGAGGAATATGACGTAGGCATCGTCGCACATGGCGAGCAGTATCTTGCGGTAGTTCTCGGCCTGCGACGAGAAGTCGTCGTTCTGTTCGGCAATCATCGTTGCCTTGTCGATTTTCGTCACGCCGTCGACAATGCGCGCCGCACGGTCGCCGAAGATGGCTCGGATGTTGTCGAGTGTCACGTCGGTATCCTCCACGACATCGTGCAGCAGTGCACAGATAGCTGCTATGGGGCCAAGCCCCACCTCGCTGACGGCAATCATCGCCACAGCGAGGGGGTGGAAGATGTAGAGCTCGCCCGATTTTCGCCGTGTGTCGGCATGCGCATTGCGTGCGATGTTGAAAGCCCGGAAGATGCTGAGCTCCTCTTCGGTGCTCAGCATCTGTGTCGCACGGCAGGCGGCAATCAGTTCGTCATATTTCTGTTGGACCTGTTGGTCCTCCGTCATTTGCTCGGTACTCATTATTCCTCGTTTTTCTCGTGCAGCGCGAGACGTATCTGCGACTCGAGCTCTTCGCTGAGCTCGGGGTTGTCGCGCAGCAGGGCTTTGACACCTTCACGGCCTTGTGCCAGCTTGGTCTCGCCGTAGCTGAACCATGAACCGCTCTTCTTGATGATGCCTGTCTCGACACCGAGGTCGATGATTTCGCCCAGCTTGGAGATGCCTTCGCCGAACATGAGGTCGAACTCGCAGACGCGGAAAGGAGGTGCTACCTTGTTCTTCACTACTTTGACTTTCACACGGTTGCCGATGTTCTGGTCGCCGTCCTTTATGGCTTGGATGCGACGGATGTCGAGGCGTACCGAGGCATAGAACTTCAGTGCGTTGCCGCCTGTGGTGGTCTCGGGGTTGCCGAACATGATGCCGATCTTCTCGCGTAGCTGGTTGATGAAGATGCAGCAGCATCCGGTCTTGCTGATGGTCGAGGTCATCTTGCGCAGGGCCTGCGACATGAGGCGGGCGTGGAGACCTACCTTCGAGTCGCCCATCTCGCCGTCGATTTCGGCCTTAGGGGTGAGGGCTGCCACAGAGTCGATGACGATGATGTCGATGGCACCGGAGCGTATCAGGTTGTCGGCGATTTCGAGGGCTTGCTCGCCGTTGTCGGGTTGCGAGACGAGGAGGTTGTCGATGTCGACGCCCAGCTTGCGTGCATAGACGGGGTCGAAGGCATGTTCGGCATCGATGAAGGCTGCTATGCCGCCTTTCTTCTGGCTCTCGGCGATGGCATGGATGGCCAGGGTGGTCTTACCTGACGACTCTGGACCGTAGATCTCGATGATTCTTCCCTTGGGGAAACCGCCGATGCCGAGGGCGGTGTCGAGGCTGATGGAGCCTGTCGAGATGGCTTCGTAGGTCTCGTCCGGGCGGTCGCCCAGTTTCATGATGGAGCCTTTGCCGTAGTTCTTCTCAATCTTGTCGAGGGTGCTCTGCAGGATTTTCAGTTTCTCAAGTTTCGATGCGTCGGCATCGTTCATTTCTTTTGCCATGGATAAAGGGTTATGGGTTATAGGTTATAGAATTTTGAATAACGAAGGGGAATGCTACATTGGTTTTATTTTGCGTGCCAGGCGGGCAGCGAGGCTGGGGCAGAACTGCTTGATGTAGGCCATCAGAAGCTCGTAGCGACCCACCATCACTTCGCGTTTCCGCTTATATATCGCTCTGACAATCTTGTCGGCAGCCTGCTGTGGGGTGACGCCACCTGCCTGTCCGGCATCCATCTTGCCGTGCTGGCGTCCGTCCTTTTCGAGGGCATACTTCGAAATGTTGGTCTGCACGCGGCCGGGGCAGACGATGGTGACGCGTATGTCCTGGTCGTAGGTCTCGGCCTGGACGGTCTCGAAAAAGCCGTAGAGGGCATGCTTTGCCGACGAGTAGGCGCAGCGTAGCGGGAAACCGAAGCGTCCGGCGATGCTGGTGGTGACGACGAGCTGTCCGCCGCCACGCTCTATCATGCGGGGCAGGATATTCTTGGTCAGCACCACAGGGGCAAAGTAGTCGATGTCCATCACCTTGCGTATGACGCGCATCTCGGTCTCGACGGTGGTGCCGCGCTGGCTGATGCCGGCATTGTTGTAGAAGATGTCTATATGTCCGAAGCGGTTCCAGGCCTGATCGGCGAGGGAGTCTAAGCCATCCGTGTCCGACAGGTCGAAAGGCAGGGCGGCAGCATCAGGCGACCCCAGTTCCTTGCATTTGGCTGCAACGGCCTCCAGCAGGTCGGCTTCCAAGGCGGTGACGATGAGGCGCGCACCCTCCTGTGCGAAGCGGTAGGCCGTTGCCTCCCCGATGCCCGACGAGGCTCCGGTAATCCAGACTACTTTGTTGGCGAATTTTTGCATTGTTTTTTCCTTTTTTCTAGATTGCCTAGACTGCCTAGACTGCCTAGACTGCCTAGACTGCCTAGATTGCCTAGACTGTCTAGAGCTTCTAGTCAGTCTAGTTCCACCAGCTCTTTAAACCAGGCGGCACGGTCGCTGCCTTCGCCGGTGTTGAGCAGCACTGTGTCGCCGCTCTTTATCAGGCCTCTGTCTACGGCTTGGAAGAATCCGGCGTAGCAGACCATTGAGGCGGGTCCCATCAGCGTCCCTTGTGCTTTCTTCATCTCTTTGCCGTACTGCGGCAGTTCGGCTTCGGCTACACGCAGGAAAGTGCCGCCGCTCCGATGCACCAGCGGCGCCACCAGAGGGTAGTTGCCGGGGTTGGCGGCGGTGAGGATGCCTATGCGGGTCTTGATGTCTTTCTTGGCCTCATACTGTTTCTCCCATCCTTCGGGGAACCCGGCGGCAGTGGCTTTCTCCCAGGCGGTGACCATGGGGTCGCACTCGTCCTGCTGCACGAGGAGCATGCGTGGCAGGGGCTTGTCGCCCTCTATCATGCCGCTGCGTTTCAGGTCGCGGATGCCTTTCTCGAAAGCCAGGGGCGAGGTGCCGCCGGCGACGGACTGCATGTACACTGTGGGCAGCTGTCCCATCTGGCGTAGACACTCGTACGCAAGCAGTCGCTTCGACTCGATGCGGAGCGGGTCGGTGTTGCCTCCACTGATAAGGACCTGGTGCTCTTTGTGATAGGCTGCTGCTTCGGCCTTGGCGTCGCCATAGCCGCCCTTGGAGATGACTACGGGCTGCCCCACCTTGCGGATGGCTTCCACTGTGGCGGGGTCTATGCAGTTGGGTGCGAACTCGGTGAACTTGATGCCGGCCTTGGCCAGGTAGGTCGCAAAGGCCACGCCGGCATTGCCCGTCGAGGCGAGGCAGTACTCCTTCACGCCGTTCTCTTTCAACACGGTGGCCGCCAGGGCGGCACTGATGTCCTTGAACGAGCCGCTGCCCTCGTTCTGGTCGTTGCGGTAGACGTACACCTTGCAGTCTATGCCTTTCTCACGGGCATAGGCTTCGAGGTTGTCCCAGCGTTCCATGGCTATCAGACCTTCGCCGTAGCTGACGATGTCTTCGCGTCTCCCGATAGGCAGGATATCGAAATAATAGTCTTGGTATGAGCTGTTTGCAGGCTTCTCGAAACGGAACGGCTCGCCGCCGGTGTACTCCACCTCGGCATAGCCGCTGCCGCATTCGCACTGCTGGTCTTGCTTAAACCATGTGGCAAAGTCAGCGATGACCTTGCCACATTTCTTGCATCTTAGTTGGTATTTCATAGTGAATTGTGAATTGTGAATTGTGAATTGAAAGCGGTTAATAGTGATGGTTAAGCTTGCGCTAGTTCCATTCACTTGTCACTATTCACAGTTCACTTCTTGATAATATGCATGTCGGGCATGGGCTTGTTGTAGAAGCCGGCGTCGAGTTTCTTCTTGACTTCGCGGAAGACCTCGATGGTGCGGTTGGCCTGCTCCATGGTGTGTGCTGCCGTGGGGATGATGCGGAGCATGATCTGACCCTTGGGAACGACGGGATAGACCACGATGGAGCAGAAGATGCCGTAGTTCTCACGCAGGTCGACGACGACGTTGGTGCCCTGGTTGATGTCGCCCGGGAAGAAGACGGGCGTGATGGGCGACTCGGTGACGCCGGTGTTGAGGCCTTCGGCCTGGAACGACTTCTGCAGGTGGGTCGAGAGCTCCCAAAGCTTCTCGCGGTATTCGGGATGCTGGTTGATAATCTCCAGACGGCGTTTGACGCCCCACACGATGGGCATGGGGAGGCTCTTGGCATAGATCTGCGAACGCATGTTGAAACGCAGGTAGGTGATGATGTCCTCGTCGTTGCAGCCGATGAAGCCGCCGATGATGGCCATGGTCTTGGCGAAAGCGCAGAAGTAGAGGTCAATCTCGTCCTCGCAGTTGAAGTGGGTGTGCGTGCCGCGGCCCTCGGGACCCATGACGCCCATGCCGTGGGCATCGTCGATGAGGATGCGGAAGTTGAACTCTTTCTTCAGGGCCACGATTTTGTCCAAGGCTCCGAGGTCGCCCTCCATGCCGTAGACACCTTCGGTGGCGACAAGGATGCCGCCCCCCTGCTTCTCTGCCAGTGCGGTGGCTTGGGTGAGCTGTTTGCGGAGGCTCTCGATGTCGTTGTGCTGGTATTTGAAACGCTTGGCTCCGGTGACGCGGAAGCCGTCGATGAGGCAGGCATGGGCCTCGCTGTCATAGACGATGACGTCGCGAAGGCTGACGATGGTGTCGAGGATGCTGATCTGGCCTTGGTAGCCGAAGTTGAGCAGGTAACCGTGTTTCTTGTGGGTATACTCGCAGAGCATGGCTTCAACCTCCTCATGCAGGGCGGTGTGGCCGCTCATCATGCGGGCACCCATGGGGTAGGCGAGACCCCAGCGGCGGGCACCCTCCTCGTCGGCGGCACGCACCTCGGGGTTGTTGGCCAGACCCAGATAGTTGTTTAGGCTCCAGTTGAGGACTTTCTTGCCGTTGAAGGTCATCTCGGGTCCGAGCTCACCTTCCAGTTTCGGAAAATAGAAATAACCGTCGGCCAGTTTGCGATACTGTCCCAGCGGACCGCCGGTCGACTCTTTGATGCGTTCGAAAATATCTTTCATGTTATATAATGTTTTGTTTTTTAAATACTAATAGGTGATGAAATGTTGGTTTAGAACAAACAAAAATAATATTTTTTTTACAATTGGTGATTTCAATTTTTATTTTTCAATTTATTCCAGTCGGTCATGCATCCTGCCGCCGCAAAAAGTGCGAGGATACTGATGAACTGTAGTCGGTAGGTGAACCAGAAATGCACATACGAGTGGTTGGCGACAACAATGTACCACAGGTATGGAACCGTGGCTATGAGCAGCAGGAGAAGTGCCGGCTTCCACCCCTCGCGGCGGAAATGGATTGCCATGAGTACTGTCATCACGATGGCTGCCAGCACGATAAGTCTGAATGATAGCATGTCGAGATTGACCGTCAGTGCATCAAACCGTGTGTAGTCGGCGGTGTCGCCCGAGCGTATTGCGATGTTTTCCATCGCATCGGCCCAGATGTTGCTGTCGGTGGTCAGGGTGGCCAGAATCCACTTGCTGCCCCATGTGGCTGCAAAGCCTATGCCCCACACGACTCCCATCTTCAGCATCTCGGTGAGCGACTGCAACAGTTTGCTGCCGTCGTCGCGATGTGCCAGGACCCATACCGTCAGGGGTAGTCCGATGGTCAGCAGGGGTGTCGTCAGCAGGTCGAAGTAGGCTGTCAGCGACCCTATGACAAAACATGACAGCAGAGGGTCTCTTCTCTCGTCAAGCATAACCAACATCCCTGTGAGCGAAAGCACCAATACGGGCACGAACTGTATGGAAAACTGCGTAATGAACAGATATACAAAGCATGCTGCAATGATGAAATAGAATGCTGCCCAGCTTCCGATGCGTTCCTTGATCCTCACCAGTGTGAATAACAGAAGCAGCGATGTGACGATACCGAAGACAAGCCTGATGCTCTCGTACGACCAGATGAGCAGCAGATAACGCATCAGGAAGGTGCTGCCATGCCAATAGCGTCCGTATTTGACATTTTCGGTATGGTGTCCTTCAATCTGCGCCTTCAGCGTTGTTGTCATCTCTTCGCAGTATTTCGCCCTGCTGGGCTGCATCACCGACTCCCAGATGCTGTCGCTGCTGCTGTTCCATACCTGCGATATGATGAGGGCGTCGGTGAAGTTGTCCATCATCGCATGGTGTCCGCTGAATATTGCACGTGGATAGTCGCGGTCAATCTCTTGACGGTCCACGGTCTGCTTGATGTGGCGTTGGACAGGCTTGTCGGGAAGCAGACAGGCCACCACTCCAAAGAGCAGATAGCCGGCTATCAGACAGAAGAATGTTTTGATGAGGCGCATAGTTGTTTTTTCATAGTTTTTCTAGACAGTCTAGATTGTCTAGATTGTCTAGAGCTTCTAGACTGTCTAGAGCTTCTAGTTTCTATAGTTTATCACCTTCAGCTCGTAGGCTTTCCTGTCTTTCTCGACCATGACGTCAAGGCAGAGTCCGGTGAAGAATGACTGCAGTGCTGCCAACCCTAGGAATACAGAGACTATCAGTGTCGGGAACCTGGGTACCAGCCCTGTATGCAGGTAGTCGACAAAGACTGGTATGAAGAAACCTGTGGCGGCAAGTGCCAACAGCAGTGCCGTCCATCCGAAGAAACGCATGGGGCGGTACTCCTTGAAGAGGGTGAAGATGGTGCGTAGCACCTTGATGCCGTCACCAAAGGTGTTGAGCTTCGACTCACTGCCTTCTGGCCGGTCACGGTAGGCCACAGGTATCTCGCGTAGCACGAAACGTTTGTCGAGGGCATGGATGGTCATCTCAGTCTCTATCTCGAACTGTGGTGTCATGACGGGGAAGAGCTTGACGAAGCGGCGGCTGAAGGCACGGTAGCCGGTCATGATGTCGCGTACCTCGGTGTGCCAAAGGCGACAGACGAGCGAGCGTACCATGCGGTTGCCGAGGTTGTGGAAAGGACGTTTGTTTTCGGCGAAGTAGGTCGACGAGAGCCGGTCCCCGATCACCATGTCGACCTGCCGGTTCAATACCATGTCGACCATCTCGGCGGCATTCTCAGCCGGGTAGGTGTCGTCGCCGTCGACCATGACGTAGCAGTCGGCATCCACTTCGCGGAACATCCGCCTGATCACGTTGCCTTTGCCCTGACACGGCTCACGGCGTACTATGGCTCCGGCTTTCAGCGCCAGCTCAGCCGTGCCGTCGGTCGAGTTGTTGTCATAGACGTATATCTCGGCATCGGGCAAAGCGGCACGAAACGAGGTCACCACGGCTTCCACCGTGGCGGCCTCATTATAGCATGGTATCAGTACTGCTATTTTCATTATCCCACGTTCACTCCGTTGGTTACCGGCTGGCTGGGGGTTATCAGCACCAGACGGCCGTCTTTGTCTTCGGCGCTGAGGATCATGCCCTGGCTTTCGACTCCTTTCAGCTTGCGTGGAGGGAAGTTGGCGATGAAGCATACCTGCTTGCCGACAAGGGCGGCGGGGTCGGTGTAGTATTTGGCTATGCCGCTGACGATGGTGCGGGGGGTGCCGGTGCCGTCGTCGAGCTTGAACTGCAGCAGCTTGTCGGCTTTGGGCACCTTGCAGCATTCCAGCACGGTGGCCACGCGGATGTCCATGCGGCTGAAGTCGTCGATGGTGACGTTCTCCTTCACCTCGGCGGGCTGCCAGGCGTTGAGCTCGTTCTGGCGCTTGGTTTCCAGCAGCTTGTTGACCTGTGCCTCGATGGTGGCGTCGTCAATCTGCTCGAAGAGCAGCTCCGGCTTTTCTAAAGTCTGGCCTTCCATCAGCAGGTCGGCGTTGCCGGCATCCTGCCACCCCATGGCTCTGAGGTTCATCATCGCGTACATCTTGTCGGCGGTGAAAGGCAGGAAGGGGGCGCATAGGACGGCCAGATTGGCGCAAATCTGCAGGGCTATGTTGAGCACTGTGCCGGTACGTTCGGGGTCGCTCTTGTAGAGTTTCCAAGGCTCTGTCTCGGTGAGGTACTTGTTGCCCAGACGCGCCAGGTTCATCATCTCTGCCAGGGCTTCGCGGAAGCGGTAGGTCTCGATGCTGCGGCCGACACGCTCGGGATAGGTGGCTATCTCTGCGATGGTCTGCCGGTCGAGGTCGCTGAGTTCACCTCTCCTGGGGGTCTTGCCTTCGAAGAACTTGTGGGTCAGCACCAGCGTGCGGTTGACAAAGTTGCCGAGGATAGCCACCAGCTCGCTATTGTTCTTGATCTGGAAGTCTTTCCATGTGAAGTCGTTGTCCTTGGTCTCGGGTGCATTGCTGCAGAGGGTGTAGCGTAGCACATCCTGCTTGCCGGGGAACTCGCGTAGGTATTCGTGCAGCCAGACAGCCCAGTTGCGTGAGGTCGAAATCTTGTCGTTCTCGAGGTTGAGAAACTCGTTGGCAGGCACGTTGTCGGGCAGGATATAGCTGCCGTCGGCGTGGAGCATCGAGGGGAAGATGATGCAGTGGAAGACGATGTTGTCCTTGCCGATGAAGTGTACCAGCTTGGTATCCTGTTCTTTCCACCATTTCTCCCAGTCGTCGCCTTTCAGCTGCTTGGTGAAGCTTATGTATCCTATAGGCGCATCGAACCATACGTATAGCACCTTGCCGTCGGCATCTTCAAGCGGCACTTTCACGCCCCAGTCGAGGTCGCGGGTGACCGCTCGGGGCTGCAAGCCGGCATCTATCCACGACTTGCACTGGCCGTAGACGTTGGTCTTCCAGTCCTCCTTGTGGCTCTCGAGGATCCACTGGCGTAGCCAGGGCTCGTCCTTGTCGAGGGGGAGGAACCAGTGTTTGGTCTCCTTGAGGACGGGCTTCGCGCCGCTGAGGGCACTCTTGGGGTTGATGAGGTCGGTGGCGTTGAGGCTGGTGCCGCAGGCTTCGCACTGGTCGCCGTAGGCGTGGTCATTGCCGCAGTGGGGGCAGGTGCCGGTGATGTAGCGGTCGGCAAGGAACTGGCCGGCCTCCTCGTCATAGTATTGCATCGAGGTCTTCTCGATGAATTTGCCCTCGTCGTAGAGCTTCTTGAAGTAGGCTGCTGCGGTCTCGTGGTGCTCTTTGCTGCTGGTGCGGCTGTAGATGTCGAACGAGATGCCCAGCTCGGCGAAGCTCTCCTTGATGACTTTGTGGTAGCGGTCGACGATGTCCTGGGGGGTGCAGCCCTCTTTGCGGGCTTTGATGGTGATAGGCACTCCATGTTCGTCACTGCCGCCGATGAACATGACCTCCTCACCCTGTGCACGCAGGTATCGCACATAGATGTCGGCGGGGACATAGACGCCGGCGAGGTGTCCTATATGGACTGGCCCGTTGGCGTAGGGCAGGGCAGAGGTTACGGTGTAACGCTTGAATTTCTTGTCTTTTTCGGTGTATATCATGGTGTTGAGTTTTTTTTCTGATTGTTTTCTAGATTGCCTAGATTGCCTAGATTGCCTAGATTGCCTAGATTGCCTAGACTGCCTAGAGCTTCTGTTTTTTTATTATTCTCATTTGTTTTCTTATCTCTTCCAGCTCGGCTTTTTCCTGTCTCAGCCTTTCCAGTTGGGTGCTGATGAAAGCCTCGCTGAATTTGCTGTCGCTGAAGCCATTGCCGCGAGCGATGTACTCGGGGCTCTCCATGTCGCTGTCCAGTTCCTCGTAGTTTTCTATGGCTTTGTCCAACTGTTCAATTTTGTCAAGAATCTCTTTTTTTGTCATTTGTCTATTGCTTTTTTGTCGTTAAAACCGAAATCACGTTCATTTTTCCCGGAGGCTTTAATCATGTGGAGCGGCTCGTCGTCACGCCATACCACCCAGATGTCGTGGTCGCTGACCTTCAATATGAAGCCTCCTATTACATGCCACCTTACGTCGTGGGCAGTCTCCATGTCGATGTAGAAGTGGCGGCTGTCGTTGCTGTCTGCCACAATTTTTGGCCGTGGACCGGCGATTTCGTCATAGAAGAAGAGGCTCATGCGGTCGCGTATCGACTTCCAGTTCTTCTGGTTCCAGCTGCCGTCGGCGTTGTGGTGCAGCGAATGGCCTTCGCCGCTGTAGGTGTAGAGCTTGCTGTGGTAGCCTAACTCGTTGGCACGCAGGTCTATCTGCTTGGAGCCGTACATACGTTCGAACATACGCCGTCCCAGCTGGGCGCTGATGTCGCTGAAAGGGTATCCGTTGTCGTAAGGCACCACCTGGTCGGCATCGCCATGAAACGATACGATGGCCGTTTTGCTGTTTCCCAGTATCTTGAGATTGTTGACGGCTCCCCATAGGTTGGCGACACCGCGTATGCGGAACGTCGCTTTGCTGCTGTTGCCGCTGGCGGCGATGCTGCCGAGGTCGCGGCTGCGGTTGCCGCTGGCCGAACGTGGACGGTCGTTGTCGCGCATGAAGGCGAGGTTCAGGGCGGTGATGGCTCCCGCACTGGCTCCGCCCACGAAGAGCTGCGCCGTGTCGATGCCGTAATCCGCGGCATGCTCTACGAGGTATCGCATGGCGGCATGGGCATCCTGCAGTGCCATGTATCCGGCACGTTCAATCTCTTTTTTCGACGGCAGGAAGCCCATGCGGTAGTTGGCGCTGACGGCGACATAGCCGGTCTGCGCAAAGTAGCGGCAAAGGGCGCGGATGCAGCTGTCCTGCTTGTCACCGACATAGAATCCGCCGCCATGCAGGAGCAGCAGCAGGGGATGCCGTTTCGGTATGCTGTCGTCGGTGACGGGACTGTATACATCCATCGTCAGACTTTGCGTCGTGCGTATCACGCTGCTAGTCAGCTTGTCGGTGACTATCTTGAGGTAGCTGTCGTCTCCTGCCACCTCGTTGCTGCACCAGTAGCCCAGAGCCTGACCGTATTCGATGTCTTTCTGCACACGTACCTTGTATTTCGGGAGGCGGTACAGGGCATCGTCTTCGGGCTCATATTCAGGTTCCTGGTATATGTAGACGGAAGCCTCTTTTCGACGGTCACGCCAGTGGCGGTCGTAGTCGAAAGGGAGGCTGTGGACGCTGTCGCTGCTGGCATTGACTTGATAATAATGGCCATGCAAGGTCTCTTCGTCCATGCTGTCTATCATCACGAAGCAGGTGTCTACGCCTATCAGCACCTTGTACATCACGTCGGGTTCAGGGCTGTAGTCGCCTTCCAGAACGTATGGCAGCTCCGGGATGTCGGTAGGGGTCTGCTTGGCAGGACCTTTAGTGTTGGTGGCACGGTCACGGCATCCTGCCACAAGCAGCAGGGTTGCAAAGCATGTGATGATTATTTTACTTTTTTTCATTTTCGGACTTTCTATTCACAATTCACAATTCACGATTCACGATTCACGATTCACGATTCACAATTCACAATTCACGATTCACAATTCACGATTCACAATTCACAATTCACAATTCACGATTCACAATTCACAATTCACAATTCACAATTCACAATTCACGATTCACGATTCACGATTCACAATTCACAATTCACAATTAATACTGCACTGACATTCCAGTGGCTGAAACCTTCTTCCATGGCTTTGCCTTGCGGGATGGCGATAGTGAGGGTGTGGTTGCCGCGTTCCAGTCCGCCGAGGTCGAAGTAGACGGGCTGTGTGGCTGTCCCGGGACACCATCCGCTGCGGCTCAGGTCGCTGCTCGAGAGTCCGTTCCAGAAATTCCCCGACACGGGGTTCCATTCTCTGTATCGGCCGCAGTCGCAACGCCAGGGGGTATGGCTGAAGCGTTTCACGCCGTCGATAAAGATCTCGTTCTCTTTGGGGTTGAACTCGTCGCCACCGTCCCAGCCGCCGTGGCCGGTGCTGATGTAGCGTAGCGTGGTGTGCTGGCTTGTGTCCGCAACCCAGAAGGTGACGGTAATGCTGTCGGTGCCGAATATTTTACCGTAGTTTTGCCCTGCCATCTCCAGCACGTTGCAGGTGTTAATCAGAGAGAAGATGCGCTTGTCGTTCTTATCTTCAGTCCACTCATAATCATTGGGGTATGACTTGATGTCGAGGCTCACCTTGTGTCCGCCGCCGTCATAGTTGCCTATGAAGCAGCCTATCCACACCTCTCCTTCCAGCAGGGGTTGCAGCTCGGTAACCTCTTGTTTGTAAAAGGTTTCGTCCTCCCATTCGAGTCCGTCGAGCTTCACTCTGTCGTTGAATTTGCCCACACCGAAGGGGGTGAAGAAACGCATCAGCTCCACTGGAGGGTAGTAACTGGGTCGATTGCTGCTTGTAGGTTGAAGATAAGGTGAATATTTTTTCATTGGGCTCAAACCTGGAACGATGCCCTGGTAGCGTTCTCCGTCTTTTCCGGTGATGATGGGCAGGGAGTCGGGGCATCCTATGATGGCGTCAAGGAATGTCGGGATGTCTTCCCTTTCGGCATTGGGGATGACGAAGAGGGAGCCGGTGCGGTCGTAGGCGTCGCCGTTCGAGCGTTGGCGTAGCTCGACGAAGGTCTGGTAGTGCTTGGGCAGCTTGGGGAGCATCATTCGTTTCAGTATCACTGTGCCGCCGGCATAGTGCAGCGTTGTATCGAAGGGTATGTCGGTCAGCGTGGGTTTCTCCTTGCCCCAGCATATCTGCTCGTCGTCGAAGACATGGGTCGTCAGCACCATGCGTTCGCGCTTGATGTTGCCGATTTCGCGTGCTGTCTTGCGTGTGCCTTTATGGTTGGCGATGAACTCTTTGCGTGTGGTTGTGGCTTTGGATGTGCTGCTGTGCTTGATTTGCGTCAGCCCGTTGCGGACCATCTCCTGCAGCACGCCGTCGAAGTGACCGTAATAGGGTAGGGGGTTGACGTTGGCACCGCTCTTCTCTCTGCGGAAGAGCAGCTCTATCCTGTTGGAATTGATGGAGGTGACGTAACGTGTTGTCCGGGAGTCTACTTGCTGGGTATCCCACTTGATGTCGCTGCGGGTCAGGGGGGCGGTGGAGAAGTAGCACAGCGTGTCGTCGAAGAGATATTCATAGTATATGCTGTCGGCATCATAGTCCACGTAGGTTGTCTCCACACAATAGCCGGGGATTGGTTGCCCGACACGGCCGTTCGAATATATAGTCAGCTGGTTGTTGTGGCGGTCAACAGTGACAACACTTTTTGTGTCGTCGTCGCTGTCATAGTCCCTTGTATGGTAGATGTAGCTCTCTATTTTCACTTGGGCATTTAGTCCAAGCGAGGTGAAGAAAAACAATACAATACTGGTTATGACATTTTTATAATTCATCCTCTGCTAATATAAAGAATACAAAAATACACAACAAAAGCGGAATGGCAAAATTTATTTTTCCCGCCATTCCGCTTTTAAGGTTCAGTGTAGTATTGTCCTATTCGGCTTTTGGCTCCTCTTCAGTGGCTTCTTCTGGATTCTCCAGGTCTACTTTGCCGTTGTTGTTCAGAAGGTTGTACCAGAGCAGTACTTTTTTCACGTCGCTGGCGTGGACATGCTCGGTGTCGTAGTTGGGCAACACCTCCTTGAAGTAGGCGAAGAGGTCGGCATTGGCGGCCTTCCGAATGTCGAAAGTGATGTTCTTGCCATCCTCTTTGCGGAAAATCTCTTGCATTACCTCTCCGAGAGGCTTCTCTTTTTCGGTGGTGAAGATGCTTATTTCACTCAACGAGCTGATTCTGTCAGTTTTGAATACGGGAATGCGTTTCTTGTCGGCCAGCGATTCCACGATGGCTCCGTTTTTTGTCTGCGATACGAGTTCGTAGATGTCCGGCTTGCCGGAGACTACAAGGATTTTGCTTAGGTCCATTAATTATTGTGTTATTGTGTTTGTGTTATTTCGTAATTATGGTAATTTGGTTTCGCTATGACGTTATGACGTTATTCTGCCGTTCCGAAAATTCCGAATAATCCGAATAATCCGAAAAATCGGTACTAGAAAACGCTCGGCTCTGTTGGTTAGTATTTTTTTGTTAAAATTTTAAGAATTTTTAATTCTATGGTATTCGGCGAGTCCCTCTATGGGGTCGGCGACGACGGTGCCGACGTGGAGACTGTCGTCTGTGAAGAAATCCCTGATTCTATGTTCTATGGCTTTGGCAAAACCGCCGACCAGGTTAATCTCGCCCTTTCTGTAACGGCTGCGGTTGCGAAGTGTCTCCAACGGCCCGTGATACCAGTCATACAGCGCTTCAGAGATGACTCTCCCACAGTATTCTTCTCTCTCGTTTTCCACTGCGAAAGGTGCGAGCGAGGCAAGGAAACGGTTGGGGTTGGGTTGATGATATACGGCATCAACCAGTTTGGAATCAGACATCTGGAATGTGTCGTGGAACAGGCGCCTCGCCTCTCTCGGCATCCTCTGGGTGAGGTAGTCGTTGAGCAGGATGCGCCCCACATGGTTGGCGGAGCCGTTGTCGCCCATCACGTATCCGGTGCTTGTAGGCTGGCATTTGATTCTGTCGCCGTCATAGTAGCAGGCGTTGCTGCCGGTGCCGAGGATGGCTACGATGCTGGCTCTCCCTCCGCTGACGGCACGGCATGCACCGAGCATGTCGGTGCCGACATGAATCATGCCTGTGCGGAATCCCGCCGAAAGCATCTTCTCCATCCTCTGTCTCTGCTTGGCGTTGCCGCAGCCGGCACTGTAAAAATATAGTGAAAAGTGAAAAGTGAAAAGCGAAAAGTGTTCGAGAATCTTGTGGCAGGCGGTGAGGATCTGCTCGTCAGTTGTAAAATGGGGATTTAGACCGTCGGTAACAACCTTGTTACCTGTATCTATATCAACCCATGTGGTCTTTGTGCTCCCACTGTCTGCAACGATGGTCATATAATGCCTATGATATCGTTTATGTCGCTTATTCCATGACGGTTACAGTAGTCTTCGAGTCCGTCGACAATCTTCATTGTTACTGTGGGGTCTATGAAGTTGGCCGTGCCTACCTGGATGGCTTTGGCTCCTGCCATCAGGAATTCGAGTGCGTCGGCGGCGCTGGCGATGCCGCCAAGGCCGATGACGGGAATCTGCACTGCATGTGCCACCTGCCATACCATCCTTACTGCCACGGGTTTGACTGCGGGCCCCGAGAGTCCCCCGGTGATGGTGCTGAGGTAGGGGCGTCGTTTCTCAACATCTATCGCCATGCCCAGCAGGGTGTTGATGAGCGACACGCTGTCGGCTCCTGCTCCCTCTACGGCTTTGGCTATCTCCACGACGTTGGTGACGTTGGGTGTGAGCTTTACTATCAGTGTTTTATGGTAAATCTTACGCACCTCGCTGACCACCTGCGCTGCCATCGTAGGGTCGGTGCCGAATCCCATGCCGCCTTTCTTGACGTTGGGACAGCTGATGTTGAGCTCGATGGCGGGCACTCTCTCCAACTCGCCGACCATGGCTGCCGTCTTGCAGTATTCTTCTATCGAGGAGCCGCTGACGTTGACGATGATGTTGGTGTCCAAGTCCTTGATTCTATGATAGACATCCTTGCAGAAGGTCTCCACACCAACATTCTGCAGTCCCACGGCGTTGAGCATTCCTGAGGGGGTCTCTGCCATGCGTGGATAGGGGTTGCCTTGGCGGCGTTCGCCCGTGGTGCCCTTCACCACGATGCCGCCCAGACGGTTGAGGTCGATGAAGTCGGCAAACTCCTCGCCGTAGCCGAAAGTGCCGGAGGCTGTCATCACAGGGTTCTTGAGTGTGAGGTTATGTATCTTGGTTTGAAGCATTTTTTGAGATTTTTTTTCTAGACTTTCTAGATTGTCTAGAAAGTCTAGGACTTCTAGTCAGTCTAGAGCTTCTAGTTTATTATCCAGTTTGTCAGTTGTTTGGCGTTAAAGACGGGTCCTTCTTTGCAGACGCATTTGTGTCCCTGGTCGCTGTCGACGACGCAGCAGAGGCATGCACCCACGCCGCAGGCCATCATGTTCTCCAGCGACACCTCGCATTCGATGCCCTTCTCCATGGCGTAGCGGGCTACCGCTTTCATCATGGGCGTTGGTCCGCAGGTGTAGATGTGGTTGTAATCGGCTGAGAACAAGCTGTGTTGTGTCACCAGCCCTTTCTCGCCGAGACTTCCGTCTTCGGTGGCGAAGCCCACAGTGCCGTAAGGGGCGAATTCGTCGCGTACAGGTATCAGCTCTTCGGTGCGTCCGCCGAGCAGGATGGTAGCCCTGACACCCTTTGCTTTCAGGCATTTGGAGAGGTGCAGCAGGGGGGCTATACCTGCTCCTCCACCAACGAGTAGGACGTTGCTGCCCTCCTGGCTGAAGCCGTGTCCGAGGGGATAGACGAGGTTAAGCGTCTCTCCTTCTTGTAGTTGCGACAGTGTTCTGGTGCCTTTGCCTACAACTTGTATAAGCAGAGTCATGGTGTTGGCATCGCTGTCGACATCGTGGATTGAGATCGGACGTCGCAGCATGACCTGCTTGTTGCCAGGCACTTCGACCTCCACAAACTGGCCGGCTTCAATCTCGGGCAGCACGTCGGGATGCTGGAGCACAAGGCTGAAGTAGTGGCTGTTGTAGACAGTCTTGCGTTTGATGGTGAAATTGGTGATGTATTTTTTCATGGTTTGTTTTTTTTTCTAGATTGTCTAGATTGTCTAGGGCTTCTAGTCCAGTCTAGGGCTTCTAGTCCAGTCTAGGGCTTCTAGTTCAGAAGCTGAAGTTCGCTCCGAGGCAGGCCAGTATAGGCAGCTGGTTGACGCGGTCACCGCTGACGCGGTCGAAGTAGAAGATGTTCTTGCGGTTATAGGTGTTGGTGATACTCAACGATATCTCGAGGATTCCACGGCGGCCTATGGAGAATTTCTTCTTGGCGCCCAGGTCGAGGCGGTGGTAGTTGGGCAGTCGTCCGGCATAGATGTCGCCATAAGTGACGCCCAGCTCGCCGTTCTCCATGGTGTAGTCCGAAATCAGTCCGCCATTGAAGGGTATACGCTCGTAGATGCCTGCCGTCATGGTGAAGGGGAATCCGCTGCCGAAGCTCCATCGGCCGCTGAGTTCCCAGTCGCGGTTCTCGCCGAGGGCATAGGTGGCCAGGAGGTTGATGGTGTGGCGCCGGTCGTAGTGGGGGTTGTAGGTCTGCACTTCGTCGGTGCGTTCCACGAACCCCATCGAGTAGGTGGCCCACAGGTAGAGCCGCTCAAGGTCGTAGCAGGCACTGACATCGATGCCTTTGGCGTTGCCTTTCTCGATGATGAAGTCGGTCATCAGATACTGCGGTTTCGGGAAAGCACCTTCGGATGAATAGGCGGGGTCGGTACGGTCGTAGATCTGGTTGTGGTTCATCCCCAGCAGTTTGCTGAAATTCTTATAGTATAATTCCAGGTTCACGGTGAGGTGCTCTATCATGTCGTATTCCACTCCTACGACAAGGTGCTGCGCTTTCTGGACACAGCTGCCTACAGGTTCGCCCTGGTAATCCGTCGGAAGGTTGATGGTCTGGTTTGAGCCGGTGAGGAATCCGTTGAAGAGGTTGACGATGTCGTGGTCGGAGCGTGCGTCAAGCAACGTCTGGCTGTAGATGCCGGTGGCCATCTTGAAGCGCAGCTTCTCGTTGGCATTGTATTTCACTGCCAGACGGGGCTCAAGGCTTGGCTCTGATATCGAACCGTAGTAGATGAACCGCACGCCGGGGTCGAGGAGGAAGTCGCCAAGGCGTGCGTTGTATGTCACGTATGCCGAGAAGGCGGTGGTGTTCTCTTTCTGCTCCTGACGGACGGCGTAGGCGTTGGTGTATTCGTAGTTGGTGCTGTTGGCTTCTACGCTGAGACCGTAGTGTATCTTGTTGGTACCTATGAAGTTGGTGATGCCAAGGTTCATATTGAAGCCTCCTATGCTGCTGAACTTCGGAGTGCCGCTGTTGTCGTTCAGGTTCACGTCGTAGTAGGAATAGGCTATGGTGCCGTCGATGAGCGACGATGCTCCTGTCATCAGGGCGAAGTTGGTGCCGGCTCCGTAGTTCTGCCAGTGGAAGTCGGCCACAGACTGGTATCCGTTGACCCTGTCGTCGAAACGGAACCCGAAGAAATTGATCTTGCTCCCCAGTCCCGAGTTGATGGAGACCTTGCCGTAGATGTCGGTGAAGTCGAATGGCAACGCGCTCTCCAGGTAGGGGTAGAAGATGGTCGACGACTTCGACAGGAAGGAGTTCTTGGCCGAAAGCAGGTAGGTTATTGTCGAGGTGGAGCCGTTCTTCTCGCGTTTCAGGGGTCCTTCCAGGATGAGGCTCGAACCGAAGGTGTTGAGGCCTACCTTGCCGGAATGGTGCTTCTTGTTGCCGTCGCGGGTGCGTATGTCCATGACTGACGAGATTCGTCCGCCGTATTCGGCACCGAAGCCGCCGGTGTAGACATCGGCGTTGAGTATGATGTCGGTCTCGAAGATGGAGTAGAGGCCTATGGAGTGGAAGGGGTTGTAGACCACCATGCCGTCGAGGAGGGTGAGGTTCTGTATCATCGAGCCGCCGCGGATGTAGAGCTGCCCACCCTGGTCGCCAGTCGAGTTGACGCCTGGCAGCACCTGCAGGTACTGCGCCAGGTCGGCCTGTCCGCCGATGGAGGGCATCTGCTGTATCTGCGAGGCGGTGATTTTCTCCACCGAGACTTGTGTCTGCATCTTGCGTTCCCTGTTCTTGTTGCCTGTGATGACCACGTCTTTAAGCTTCATGGACGATGGCTTGAGGTGTATGTTCTTGGTGACGGTCTGGTGTTTGAGGCTCACGGGCTCGCTGTACTCCTCGTAGCCTATGTAGCGTACCTTGATGACGTAGTCGCCATTGGGGATCTTGCTGATGATGAAGTATCCGTTGAGGTCGGTCGAGGCCCAGTGGTTGGTGCCGTCGAGGTACACCTGGGCGAAGGGGATGGCCTCGCCTTTGTCGCTGTCGAGGAGAACACCTTTCACGGTGTTCTGGGCGTTGGCGGTAGCAAGGCTTGCAAGCAGCAGTAGAAGGGCAAAAAGCGTTTTTTTCATCAATTGTTGTTTTTTCCTCGTTTTTCTAGATTGTCTATAACTTCTAGTGGATTATCTTGAATACCAATTCCTTCAGCAGTTCTCCGTCGGTGGTGGTGCCGCTGTTGCGTACTCCTTTCGAACGCAGGTCGGTCTCGTGCAGGTAGCCTATGCATGATGCCAGCTTGCCGAGGGTGTAGTTGCGGGCGGCGGCCTCGTAGTCTCTTATAAAGAATGGGTTGATCCCCATTTTCTGCGCGGCGACTTTTTTGTCGGGCTCCTGGATGAAGATCATCACCTTGATGAAGTAGCCGTAGAGCGACGGCAGTACCATCTGAATGGGGTTGGCTTTGGGGTTGGCGGCGAAGTAGTTGACTATGCGGTTGCAGCGTTCCACGTCGCGACGGCCTATGGCGTTCTGCAGCTCGAAGACGTTGTAGTCCTTGCTTATGCCTATGTTGCGTTCAATGACTTCTTCGGTGATGGCCGAACCGGCGGGATGCGTGATGTATATTTTCGAAAGCTCGTTGCTGATTTTGCCGAGGTCGTTGCCCAGTGCCTCGGCAATCATCATCGCTCCGCGCTGGGTTATGGAGTATCCTTTCTGCGAGACGATGTTCGACACCCACCCCGGAATCTCGTCGTCGCGGAGCTTGTTGCGTTCGTAGATTACCCCTTTCTCGCTGATGGTCTTGTATGCCTTCGTGCGTTTGTCCATCTTGGCGTGCCGGTAGCAGAGCACCAATATGGTGTACGGATGCGGATGCTCGAGGTATTTCACTAGGGCATCCCAGTCGGCGACGGTCTTGTTGCGGCTCTTGCCTATGTCCTGCGCCTCCTTGACCATGATGAGCTGGATGGGGGAGAGCATAGGAATGTTATTGGCCTTCTCGATGACTTCCTCCATGACTACGTCACGCCCGTAGAGGATGGTCTGCGCGAGGTCTTTGAAGTCGTCGCTGATGATGTTGTTTTCCATATAGTCTGAGACGAGGTCTATGTAGTAGTTTTCCTCGCCTGTGAGCAGATATATGGGGGCGAACTGACCTGCTTTAAGGTCTGAAATAAGTTGTTTCTCAGTTATTTTGCTATCACCTTTTGCCATTTTCGATGCACATATTTCCGTGCAAAGATAGCAAAAAAAAGTGAATGGTGATTAGTGAATGGTGATTAGTGAATAGTGAATAGTGAATGGTGAATGGTGATTAGTGAATGGTGAATGGTGAATGGTGATTAGATGGTGCGCAGGCGTCTCCGCCTGCGGCAGTGACATGAATCTAAACTACTCTTCTGAACATGCTGAGGCGGTGGCTGTATTCGCCGGTGTCGGAGTTGATGATGCCAGTGGAGTCAAGCCTGTCGATGCGTACCTTGCCGGAGGCGTGGACAATTTTGTCGCCATCCATGACGATGCCGACATGGACGATGTCGCCCTCTTCGTTCTTGAAGAAGGCGAGGTCTCCGGATCGCTTGTCTCTGAAATCCACCAGAGTACCCTGTTTGGCTTGGAAAGAGGCGTCGCGCATCAGAAAGATGCCGCAGATTTTGTACACCACCTGCGTCAGTCCAGAGCAGTCGATACCCATCATTGTGCGTCCTCCCCACAGGTAAGGTGCTCCGAGGAACTGCCGAGCCACCTCGACGGGGTCGTTGTCAAAGATGTCGTTCGGGGGATTGGTGGACTCTGGCAGCCATTGGGTGTTGTAGTAAGAGCCGGGCTGGATGGTTATCGGGGCGCCGTCGAAGATGATGGTTGTCGGCTTGACGGCTATGGCGTTTTTTTCTTGCGTCTCTTCGGTCTCATAGATTTGCTTCGCGCTGACCCAGCCCTCGTAGGTGTCGTATAACAGTTTGACCTTCAACCATTCATCCTTGCGTTTGGTAATCCACATGGCATCGCCGAAGAGCAGCTGGTTGACCATCTCGGAGCGGTGTGAAGGCTCTTTCCTCATCGCTACAGCGACGAGATTGCAATAGGCTGTAGTGTCGTATCGGAAATCCATGGTTTTATTAAAAATTGAAAATTGAGACTTTGCTGCGGCGGTCTAATCACAATTCACAATTCACAATTCACAATTCACAATTCACAATTCACAATTCACTATTCACCATTCACAATTCACTAATCACAGTTTCCCCAGTTCTATCGAGCGGGCTATTCTGTCTATGAGGTTGTCCTCCTTGTTGCGCCGTGGGTCGAAGCGTTCTTTCATGTTGAATCCGAACATTCGAGCGAAGGTGTTGTAGAACGTGGCGCGCACTTTGCCGCGTAGGTCGGCGACGAGGGTGTATGAGTTGTTGCCGGTCTCGCGGTCTACGAGCTTGAGCAGCACCTTGCCTTGCGAGAAGGTCATCCCTTCCAGGTCTGCCGTGAATTCCGCAAGCATCTCCTCCTCATATTGTTTGATGTATGCCTTACGCTGTTTCGGTGGCAGACCGGCCATTTCCTTCTCTATCTCCTGCAGGCGGCGGCGGGCTTCCTTGGCGTAGGGGAGGGTCTTGCGTACGTTGCGGATCAGCTTCTGGTTCTTCTTGATTTCCTTGTCGGTGAGAAGAGCCCATTTGGTGACGATGGTGACCGGCTCCAGATGGAAGATGGGAACGGTGTCGCCGTCTTGTATGGTGGCGGTGATGAGCAGGTGGTTTCCGGCATATCCGGTCTGGGCCTGAAGTCTTGTTTCCGGGATGGCGAGGCAGAGCATCGCGAGAATCGTGTATGTCGTTAAGCGTTTCATGGTGCTTCTTTTTTCTTGTTTAGTCGCCGGAAAAACTGTTTTCTTGCAAAGAGAGCTTTTTTTTCCGGATTTTCTAGATTTTCTAGACGGTCTAGATTGTTTAGAGCTTCTAACCCTCTCTCTCAAAAAAAACTCAAAATCCATTTTTTTCGTATTTTTGCAAATCTAAAGAATTGTTAACTGTTAAAGATTTGCTTGATAATGAAAGCAATCCAAGATAATAACTGGCTCTACAATGTCTTGAGTCCTTTGGTGCAGTTCGGCACAAGGTGCCATTATCTGCATTTTGATGTCCATGGTCTTGAGAATCTTCCCGAAGAGGGTTCCTACATTATAGCCCCTTGCCATCAGCAGGCTTTGATGGAACCTCTCGCGGTGCTTAATTTCGCTCCTAAACCGCCTGTCTTTTTGGCTCGCGCCGACATCTTCGCCAAGCCTGTCATCCGTGCCATCCTCACCTTCCTGAAAATCCTGCCGGTCTATCGCCAGCGTGACGGGCAGCGTAACCTCGACAAGAACAACGAGATTTTCGACCTCTCTCGCGACGTGCTGCTCGACGGTTTCCCGCTCTGTCTCATGGCCGAAGGACGCCACAACGACCGTCACCACCTGCTTAACATGGGCAAGGGGATGTTCCGCATCGCCGGCGAGACGCAGCTGAAACTGGGCGACCATCCGCTCTTCATTGTTCCTACAGGCATCGACTTCGACGAGTACGAGCGACCCTACTCCAATCTGGTGGTGAATATCGGCAAACCTATCCCGGTGCAGCCCTATATGGAGCTGTTCCGCGACAACGAGCCTGTCGCGCTCAACGAGATGCGCAAGGACCTTGCTGCTGCCCTGAGTCCGCTGATGCACGACATTCGCCACGAGGAGTACTACGACGAGATTCTCACCCTCTCGCAGGTGCTCAACAAGGAGATGCGATTCCGCAGTGGTCATAAAGGTCCGCTGCTCAACAATGCTTGGAACCGCTTCCTTATGCGTCAGAAAATCTCTCAGCAGCTCGACGCCAAGGCCGAGAACCCCGACGAGGAGTTCGTCGCCCTGATGACGAAGGCGCGCAACTACATTGATGTCTGCAAGAAGGTGAGGATGCGACCCGTTGATGTCGCCGAGCATTGGAGTCTGTTGCGGACCCTCTTGTCGGCAGGGGTGCTGGCGGCTCTTGTCGTCGCTGCTGTAATGGCGCCGCCGGTACGCTGGGTGTTGCTCTTCTTCTTGCTCTGCTGTCCAATAATCTTCATCCCCACCCATCTGTTGATGAAGAAACTTATCGGCGACCCGCAGTTCCGCAGCTCGGTGAATTTCGGTGTCCGTTTCTTCCTGTCCATAATGTATGGTATTGCCATCTCCATTGTCATTGCTTGCACGGGAGGACTTTGGATGAGCCAGCTTGCCGACATCGGGGCTTGGTGGGGTCTGGTGGCTGCGGCCGTTGTGCATCTTGGAGCCATGTCGTCGGCCTACATTGTCAACGGCCTCAAAGCCGTGGGCAACAACCTCCGCTACTGGTGGCTTCGCCTGACGGGAAAGCTGGAAGCCCTAGACTAATCCAGATTAGCTAGAAGCCCTATACTGCCTACCCTGCCTATACTGCCTATACTGCCTACCCTGCCTAGCCCTCAAACTCCACCTCTGGGAACAGCTCTTTGAGCTGCGCTATCCCGGCGGCGACCTCGTCGTCGCGTTCCCATCCGTGCATAGGGTAGAAGTGGTGTGTCTCTATCTGCTGGAGCCATTGGCAGGCGCCACGCAGCATCTCGTTGCCGAGGCGTGGGTCGACAGGGAACATCACGTAGTCCACCTTTTTCGTGATGGCTCTCACCTCGCGGAGGTTGGAGAGGAACATACCCTCCATCTCGTCGAGGGAGCAGCGTATGTGTTCCTCCTCATTCTCGGGGAAATACCAGTTGTTGTTGTCGCCGGCATGGTAGAGCGTGGTGCCGTCGGACAGGGTGACGAGTGAGGCGATGCCCACATCCGTCGAGCGCATGGCATCGATACGCAGGTTCTCATCCTCATAGCTGTCGCCTGGCCTCAGTATGGCCACCGGCTGGCTCTTGGGGATGCGGCGACGCTTCTGGGTGTCGTATGATACTATCAGCCGCGAGCCGGCATAGTAGAGGATCTCCGAGTTGTAGTGGTCCTCGTGGAAGTGCGACACCACGAAGTAGAGCCTCCGGGTGCCGCGTGTGGCTATGAGCTCATGCAGCTTCTTCTCGGGCGAGTCCTTCCAGTAGTCGAAGACGATGAGGGCACTCTCGCTCTTGGCGACGAAACAGCTATGGTATATATAGTATAGTTCCATTTGTTCTTTTTCTTCTACAATGCCTACAATGCCTACAATGCCTACAATGCCTACAATGCCTACAATGCCTACAATGCCTACAATGCCTACAATGCCTACCCCGCCTAGTATTCCTTCTTTCCTCCTATGGCTTCGCTGACGTTGATGACATAGTCGCCCAGTTTCTCGTAGAGGGCATAGAGGCCGCTGTAGGCGTTGCCGATGGCGTAGTCGTAGATGCCCAGCTTGAGGGCGTCGAGGTGCTGAGTCCGCAGCATGTCGCGGTAGGCGTTGATGTCGTGCTCGGCGGCGTAGGCGGCGTCGAGGTCCACGTTGTCGTAGTCCTTGAGGTTGGCGTCCATGATGTCGAGGGCTTTCTGCACCAGCTCGCTCATGTGGGCGAGGTTGGCGTTGAGGCCTTCGTCGAAGTGGACGGCATCCTCGCGTTTGGCCTGGCGGGTCTTGGCAATCTGGAAGATGGCGTCGCCGATGCTCTCCAGGTTGTCGATGATGCGTA
Source organism: Bacteroidales bacterium (assembly GCA_017448905.1). Lineage (GTDB taxonomy): Bacteria > Bacteroidota > Bacteroidia > Bacteroidales > P3 > Colimorpha. Next base: position 42,210 of record JAFSKP010000027.1, read on the forward strand.
GCATGGTGCTGATGCGTTCCGAACCGTGCTGGCTGATGTCGCCAGAGCCTACGCGTGTCAGGAACTTGGTGATTTCCTGCTCCATGCGGTCGGTGATATTCTCGTATTTCTCTATGCGTTGCATGACGGCGTCGAACTCCTCCTCGCTCTTGGCGGTGCGGAGGGTGGGCAGGAAGGTGTACATGCGTAGTACCCGTTTCGAGAACTCTTCGATCTCGCTCTTGGCGCTTTGCAGGTTAAGCTCGGCAGTGGAGAGCAGGTTGGGCTCCAGGTAGGTGAGGCGGAACTCTTCGTCGTTCTCTTCTTTCTTGTCGGGCACCATCCATTCCACTATTTTCACAATCTGAGGGATGAAGAAGGCCAGGATGATGGTGGTGCCTACATTGAAGAGGGTGTGGAAGATGGTGATGGCCAAGGGGTAGCGTTGCTGGTTCAGTGCCGACGTGAGGTCGTCGGTGATGCCGGTCATGGCCATGATGCCGTTGCAGATGGGGTTGAAGAGGATGAGGCAGAAGAGTACGCCGGCGACGTTGAACACCAGGTGGGCTCTCGCGGCACGTTTGCCGGTGGTGCCGGTGGTCATGGCCACCACCTGCGCCGTCAGCGTGGTGCCGAGGTTCTGTCCCATGACGAGGGCCAGTGCCATGGGGAACTCTATCCATCCCTGGCTGGCCATGAGCAGGATGACGGCCGTCATGGCCGCCGAGGTCTGCAGGATGATGGTGAGCACGGCACCCACGACGATGAAGAGCAGCACCGACCAGAATCCCCAGCGGCTCCATGTCGAGATGGTGTGCACCACGTCGTCGCTCAACGCCGGGATGGCGCTTTCGAGCAGCTCCATGCCCACCAGCAGCAGGCAGAGACCTATGATTGTCTGGCCCAGGTACTGCATTCTGCTCTTCTTCGAGAAGATGAAGAAAAGGCTTATTGTTCCCAGCAGCATGGGCAGCGAGAAGCTGATGCCATCCTCAGCGCCGCCGCCGAGGCCGAAGAGAGCTATAATCCATGCTGTTATCGTGGTGCCTATGTTGGCACCCATCACCACGGCCACGGCACCGCCCAGCGTCAGCAGTCCCGCGCCGGCGAAGCCCACCACCATGACGGTCGTGGCCGTGGAGCTCTGTATGGCTGCTGTGACGGCCGCACCGGCCATGATGCCGCTCAGCGGCTTGCCGGTGATTTTGCTCAGCACATGGCGCATCTTGCTGCCGGCGAACTTTTGGAGACCTTCGCTCATCAGCTTCATGGCGAACAGGAACACCGCCATGGCGCCGGCAAGGTTCAGAATGACAAATGTAATGTCGCTAAAAGACATATTATTGAAAGTTGAAAGTTGAGAGTTGGTACGCAGGCGCCCTCGCCTGCGGTAATTTATGGTAATTGTCTGGTTGCCTGATACTAAAACAAGCGGCATCGTTTTCAAACGATGCCGCAAAAATACACAACTTCCAAAACCCCACAGCAAAAAAGCTGTTACGTTTTTGTTAAGATTTTTTTCTAGGTTGTTTGGACTTTCTACTCTGCCCACTCTGCCTACCTTGCCCACCTTGCCTATTCTGCCTACCTTGCCCACTCTGCCTACCTTGCCCACTCTCCTCTTCCACCAGGTCGAAGTCGATCTGCTTCTTGAGCATATCCACTGCGCGGACGCGTATCTTCACCGGGTCGCCCAGCTTGTAGCATTTGCCGCTGCGGCGGCCGATGACCTGGTAGTTGTCCTCGTCAAGCATATAGTAGTCGCCCTTCAGCGAGCCGATAGGGATCATGCCCTCGCACTTGTTGCCCTCGATTTCGGCGTAGATGCCCCACTTGCTGACGCCCGAGATGTTGGCGTCGAACACCTGTCCCAGCTTGTCGCTGAGGAATTCCGCCTGCTTGTATTTCACGCTGGCGCGCTCGGCCTCGGCGGCCTTGCGCTCCATGATGGAGCAGTGCTTGCAGTATTCCTCATACTCTTCTGCGCTGACGCTCTTGCCGCCGCCGAGGTAACGCTCCAGCAGGCGGTGTACCATCAGGTCGGGGTAGCGGCGGATGGGCGAAGTGAAGTGGGTGTAGAAGGGGAAGGCCAGGCCGTAGTGGCCGATGTTGTCGGTCGAGTAGTAGGCTTTCGACATGGTGCGGATGGCGATGCTGTCGATCATGTACTCCTCACCGCGGCCGGCAATCTGCTCGAAGAGGCGGTTGTAGCTGTCTGCCAAAGCCTTGCGGCTGCCCACGCGCATCTTGAAGCCCAGCTTGGTGACGAATTCTACGAAGGTGTTGAGCTTCTCGGGGTTGGGCTCGTCATGGACTCTGTAGACGAAGGTTCTAGATTCTCTAGATTCTCTAGACTCTCTAGACTGTCTAGACTGTCTAGAGAGTCTAGCCTCTGCCCCTATGCTCTCTGCCACATTTCTGTTGGCCAGCAGCATGAACTCTTCTATCAGCCAGTTGGCCTCCTTTTGCTCCTTGATGTAGACGCCTATGGGTTTTGCGTTCTCGTCGAGCTGGAACTTCACCTCCTGGCTTTCGAAGTTGATGGCGCCGGCCTTGTAGCGCGCCTGCCTCAGTATCGTCGCCAGCTTGTGCAGTTCCAGGACTGCTTTGTCGGCGTCATCCAACTTTTCACTTTTTATTTTAACCTTTTCACTTTCAATAATCTCCTGTGCTTCCTCGTAGTTGTAGCGTCTGTCGCTGTTGATTACCGTCTTTCCGAACCAGCGGGAGAGCACCTCTGCCTTGTCGTTCATTTCGAAGACGGCGCTGAAGCAGAGCTTGTCCTCCCCGGGGCGTAGCGAGCAGAGGTCGTTGCAGAGCCTCTCGGGCAGCATGGGGATGGTGCGGTCGACGAGGTAGACGCTGGTGCCGCGTTCGTAGGCCTCGCGGTCCACGGCGCTGCCGGGCTTGACATAGTGGCTCACGTCGGCGATATGGACGCCCACTTCATAGTTGCCGTTATCGAGCACCTGGAACGAGATGGCGTCGTCGAAGTCCTTGGCGTCGGCGGGGTCGATGGTGAAGGTGGTGACCTGACGGAAATCCCTCCGACCTTTCAAATCTGAATTTTGAATTCTGAATTCTGAACTCTCAATTTCGTTCTCCACCTCCTTGGGGAACTCCAGCGGGAAGTCATATTCCGCCAGGATGCTCTGCATCTCGACGTTGTTGTCGCCCGGCTGTCCGAGGCGTTTGACGACGCGTCCCACGGGGTTGTTCATCTGCTCAGGCCAGTCGCTCATCTCGACGACGGCTTTCTCGCCGTTTTCGGCGTCGGCGAGGTCGGCGAGGGGGATGAAGATGTCCACCGGCATCGTGCGGTTGTCGCAGACGAGGAAGGCGAACTTCGAGCTCTTCTGTATGCGTCCCACGAAGCGGGTCTTGGCGCGTTGCAGCACCTCCACCACACGCCCTTCGGGTTTGTGCATCTTGCGCGGAGGGAACATCTCCACCTTGACGGTGTCACCGTGCAGGGCGTGGTTGGTGTTGTTGGGTGCAATGAGGATGTCCTCGGTGGGGGTGGTCTGGCTGCCCGGTGTTTTCTGGCTTTCGGCATCGCCGTCGGCTTCCGTGCTGCTGTCGCTTTGCGGGATGACGTAAGCCTTGCCGCTCTGCTTCATGTCGATGGTGCCGACGATGTATTTCTTGGGCAGCAGGTCGTCGTTGAGGTGGCGGGGGTTGAGCTTGTATTTGCCGCGCCCCTCCTCGACGAGGATTTTCTCCTCGGCCATCTCCAGCACGGTGGCCTGCACCAGCTGGCGCATGGCCTTGTCGTAGGCGCCGACTTTCGAGGCGATTTGCTTGGGGTTGAAGGTCGAGAAAGGCTTGTTGGCGAAAATTCTCAGTATCTTTGTTGCAATGTTTTGGTCCATAGTGTTTATTTTTTTTCTAGAAGCTCTAGTTTTTTCCAGACAGCCTACCTTGCCTACCCTGCCTACCCTGCCTACCCTGCCTACCCTGCCTAGACTGCCTACCCTGCCTACCCTGCCTACCCTGCCTAGACTGCCTACCCTGCCTACCTTGCCTACCTTGCCTACCCTGCCTAGACTGCCTACCCTGCCTACCCTGCCTACCCTGCCTACCCTGCCTACCCTGCCTACCCTGCCTACCTTGCCTACCTTGCCTACCCTGCCTAGACTGCCTACCCTGCCTAGACTGTCCAGAGCTTCTTTTTTTCGTTAACGGTTTTTTTTCTGTTTTATTGCAAAAGTGCTTATTCATTTTTTACGCGTGAGATAAATTATGTATCTTTGCAGTTTGCAGTACAATGTTCGAATGCCAATATTTGTTTGTCTGTCAAACTGTTGGTGTCGAATGGTGTATTGTACGCGTGAGTGTAATAAACAATTTTCCGCCGTCAAGGCACGGCGTACAGAATAAAGACAATGACGAAAAACAGAAAATATAAGGCATTCAGACCTTCCCTGATGCCGACCAAGATAAGTGTTTTGAGAGGTGCTGCGCCCCTGGGTGCGGCACTCGTGGGCGCGACGCTTCTCCTGCTGCTGGCTCTCTTTCCGGCTCCGGTCTCGGCGCAGAGCCCCGTGAGCCTGCCCCACACCTACGGTTTCGAGACTGCCATCGACGGCTCCGGCTGGACAGTGTCGGGTACCGACTATGCCATCTTTGACCGCTCTGATGCCGTGAATCGCACCGGGAGCTACAGCATGGAGGTTAATACTGTCATTTTCGGGGATTACACCCCTTTAAGCGAGTATTTCCGTTCGCCGCTCCTGCCGGTGACATCCAATCCCGTGAAGGTGGAGTTCTATTATAAAGGCTCGGCTTCAGCCCCTGGACCATATTCATTCAAGGTTATTTATACCGATGATGACGACCCTGACGCAAGCTATTCTCTATACGACGAAGGGGATGTCGTCACGGTGACAGGCAGCGAGTGGCAGCATTACGCCGGCTTCGTCCCTGCCGGAAGCAGATATGTGGCCTTGGCCTTTGAGCAGGATGGCATCGAGAATGTGGTATATATCGACGATATCACTATCTCGGAAAACACTTCGTGCGCTGTCGCCACAGGTCTTGCTGCGTCGTCGGTCTCCGCGCACAGTGTGCGGCTGACCTGGACCGACAACAGCGGCGGCTATGCCACATACAAGATCAAGAACGGAGACGATGAGGTAGCCACTGCCGGACGCGGCGAGACGAGCTGCTATGTGCGCGGCCTTACCGAGGAGACGGCATACACCCTCAAGCTTGTCACCGTCTGTGGCGACGACGAGTTGGATACACCACCGACGGTCAGCTTCACTACCACGAAGGACCATGGTCGTCCCCTCGTGAAGGGCTATGTCTGCGGCGGAGGGCGTATGGCCGACGTGGGCGGCAGCACGCGTGTCACCGTGGGCAACTGCGACCACCTCTACGCCGTCTATGGCGGCAACGACATCGCAGGCGAGGTGAAGGGCGACACATCGCACTATACAGGTGTCGGCGCCTATACCGGCACCGAGGTCAACATCGGCACCGACGGCACCGACGGCACGTCGATGATAGACTATGTCTATGGTGGCGGCAGCGGTTTTTACAGCTATGTTTTCGAAGGCGGGACATCGCATGACGTGTTGTCCGCCGGAGCTGAAAGAACCCCGGTCACCGGTTCTGCGGTGTACAATTACGACTACGACCCGGAAGGCTGCAACGACTCCTTTGGAACGCTGCCGACAGGAGCAAAGATCCCGACAGTATCAAATACCCGTGTCACGGTCAACAGCGACTACGTCTACATCGACTCGCTTTTCGGCGGCGCTGAGAACGCATACGTGAAGGGCAGTGCCAGCGACACCAACGTCTCCATCACCATCAACAAGGGGACGGTATTCTCTGCCTTCGGTGGCAACAACTATGGCGGTTACCTGACTGCGAACACTTGGCAGCACATCACCCTGAACGGCACACTGACTGACGAGAACTCCTCCGCCTCGCTTGGCGGCGATGCCCTGACCGGAAGCTCGCACACCTGCAACGGTTCTGTGTCATGCCTCATGAAGAAGACTGTCACCTCGACTAGTGTCGCTGCCGAGCCCCACGGCATCCGCTACCTCTTCGGCGGCGGCAACCATGTGGATGGCCAGAACGTCCATATCGAGGTGCATGGCGGCCAGGTCGACACCCTCTTCGCCGGCGGCAACCAAGCCAGCGTGGCATCGGCAAAGGTGGAGGTGGATGTCGACAGGCCATTGTATGACTCTTATGCCTACAGCTACGACGAGGAGAGCAGCGTCTACGACATCCGCTGCCTCTTCGGCGGCAATAACCACGCCAACATGGCCGCAGTCCCCGACCTCGTCTTCACCAGGGGTGGCATCCACACCCTCTATGGCGGCGGCAACCAGGGCGATATGACCGGCAGCCAAAGCTACGCCGACAACAACGATGTGTATACTGGAGCATCGGCCTCCGCTAGGCGCAGCACCAAGATTGAAGTCAACAGCCCCTTTGTCGTTTGCGATACCATCTACGGTGGCGGACAGAGTGCGGGCACGGCACACGACACCTACATCCACCTGTCGCGGGGTGACTTCGGAACCGTCTATGGCGGCTCCAACTTCGAGGGCAATATCGGACATGTCGGCTTCCACGACGGCTTGGGCAGGAACGCATCGGGTGTGGCTGAAGCCAAAACGAACATCCACGTCGACGGCTCGGCGACAATCGAGGAGTCTCTCTTCGGCGGCAGCAACGGCTTCTATATGGTGCCCAGCGCCGACGGCAAGCAATACACCGCCGAGAGGACCCATCCTCTCACCGGTGCCTACGACTACCTTTCCACTTCCGGTCACTATGTGCCTGAAGTCTGGCAGACCGACGTGTGGGTCAGCGGCGGAACGTTCGAAGGCAAGATATATGGCGGAGGCAACATGGCGGTGGTGGGAACCCTTGCCGCCAGCGATGCCACTGATGCAGTAAAAAAACAGTCGGAGGGCACGACAAAGCTGCTCTTCACCGGTGGCTGGATGAAAGCTGATGTCTACGGTGGCGGCAACTACGCATCTGTCTTTGGCATCTCCGACGTTTTAATAAACGGCACCGACACCTATCCGTGGTTCGACGCGAATGTCTATGGCGGCAACGACAAGTTCGGCACTGTCACCGGCGGCCCCAGCCGCACGGGTACCACCAGCACACAGTGTGGAACGGACGTGGTCTGGAGCACCATGCCCACCTACATGACTGAGGATGTCGATATCGCAAACCGCAGAGTGGACTTGACTGCGTCGAACGCAGCCTCGCGTGTACTCGTCGAGGGTTATCCCTCTTTCTATAAAAACATTTTTGGTGGCGGCAACGGCGCCTACAACTACTTCACCTACAACAGGGATGGTGAAGGCAACTATGTGGAGGACGACGGCGAAGCCGATGGTCTCGCCAAGACCTTTGCACTTGACAGAAATGACGGCTGGGATGACGTTGCCACCTTCAGCAATATGTTCCACCCTGACCAACCCAGCTCTTTTGTCGACCTGCACAGCGACGCAGGCGTGGGAATGCAGAAAGTGTTCGGTGGCGGCAACAATGTCACTGTAGGAAAGGACATCACTATCAATGGTGTAGAGATCGCCATGGGAAAGGCTACCGTATGGCTCAACAGCACAGACTATGACGAGGAAGCGTCGTACGCTGATGTCGGACGTATATATGGTGGCAACAATTTGGCCGCTATGGCTGCTGTGCCGCGCGTCTACCTGCTCAAGGGTATCGCCCGCGAGGTCTATGGCGGCGGCGACCAGGGCGACATGACGGGTACGACGGCACTCACCGACGGCGTGTCGACGGAGGGTCATGTGGATGAGTATGGATTCAATTCCGGAACCAGCGTCTTCATGTCGGGCAGCGAGGTCGATGTGTTGCATGCCATCTATGGCGGCTCTAATGTAGCCGACGTGACTAATGGCACCTTTGTGGGCATCAACAGAGGCAAGGCGTCGGGCAGCATCTTCGGCGGCAACAACGTGTCGGGCAATGTCTCCTCATCGCATGTCATGCTGCTCGGCGAGCATGATATCGCCGTCGGCGGCGAGGTGTTCGGCGGCGGCAAGGGCGACTACGTTTACAGCGTCAATTCCGCTAGTCCAGAGGAAGGTGTATACTATTGGGATGTGGATTATGAGTTATATGGTATTTCCGATTCATACAGTAGAACCACCGGCCGTCCCTATACGACCAACACGTCGGTGCTTGTCACCGGCAAGGTGCAGATGAACGGCAACATCTATGGTGGAGGCCTCGCGGGCGGATGCGACGTCACGGAGGTGGTCATCGACGCCCCCGAGGGCCGCTTCAACGACATGATTTTTGGCGGCAGCAAGGGCGACATCACCCAGATCGGCAACAAGGATACCAGCTTCACAGGCTACACGGATGGTGTGGAACGCCCGCATTGCGGCACCGTGTCCAGCGAGACCAATGTCCATATCAAGCAGATGGCGGCCATGAGCGGCAGCCACCGCCGTGCCTTTTTCGGCGGCGGCTATTCGGGCGACGTGAACGGCAACACCAACGTCACGCTCTACAATACCAACGAGGCCTCCATCCCGGCGGTCTACCTCGGCGGCCTCGCGGCCAGCGTCAGCGGCACGGCGACGGGCCTCTTCAACGGCTATGAGCCGTCGGGCCGCGCCAACATCGTCGACACCATCTATGGCGGCAACGACTTCACTGGCCTTGTCAACGCTACCAGCCTCACCGTCAACAGCGGCATCTACCAGCACGTCTTCGGCGCCGGCAACGGCGACTACGACTACGCGACTCTCCTCTCCGGCTCGGGATTCACCACCCTCGACACCACGCCCTACAGCATGAGCGTCAACGTGGTCTACAACGGCGGCATCTTCCGCGGCACCGTCTATGGCGGCGGCAACATGGGCCTTGTCGGCAACCGCGACATGGTCTCCACCGACATGGAGGCCGACGACGCCGGCCGCTACGCGCACCTGGGCCGCATCCGCGTCACCATCAACGACGGCGAGTTCCGTCGCCACGTCTTCGGTGGCGCGCGTGGCAAGACCAAGATGAAAGGTCGCTACTTCGGCACCGCGACGGGAACGCACAACAACGTCGAGGGCAGCGCTCTCGGCAAGCAGCTCGTCTACGGCATCAAGCAGGTCGACATGTACGGCGGCACGGTGCTCTTCAGCCTCCACGGCGGCAGCGAGGCTGTCGACGACGGCTACCCCTTCGAGTGCCTGGGCCCCGACAGCACCAATTTCTACAAGAACCTCGCCGACCGCGTCAGCTACGACATCAGCGCGGCATCCAGCAACCCACAGTGCCCCCATTCCACCATGCGCCCCTCGTCGATCGTCAACCTCGTCGGCGGCCATGTACGCAAGAGCGTCTACGGCGGCGGCTACCAGGGCAACATCTATGGCTCGGTGTTCGTCAATATCGGCACCGTCGCCATCGACGACTCGCCGGTCTGGACCCGCTACGCCAGCATGAGGATTGACGGCAACAACAGCAACAACATCGCCAGCCTCAAGCCCGTCGCCGACTCCCTGGTTCCCGCCACCCTCAACCTCGACGCCTCGGTCTACAACTGCGCCGACTGGGGCGAGGCCGGCGACAAGGCCTACTTCAACACCCGCGGCGTCTTCGGCGGCGAGACCAACATCATCATCGACGGCAACGGCTACAACACCACCGGCGAGGCCTCTGTGCCTGGCGGCAAGCCGGAGATGGACATCGCTGTCAACATCATCGGCGCCGGCACCTCGACCGAGGGCGGCGACATCAACCGCCTCATCATCATGCGCAACTACGGCAGCTACGTCTGCCCCAAGCCAGTCAAGAGTCTCTACTCCATACAGCGCGCCGACAAGGTGGTCCTCGACCGCGTCTACCTCAACATCTACGGCGAACAGGACGCCTTCGAGTCGTATGCCACGCCCAACTTTACCCTCAACCGCCTCGACACCCTCGTGCTCTGCAACGACAACGTCCTCAACCTCGAGAGCGCTGCCAACTTCATAGGCCTCCATGCCAGCATGAAGAACATCCCCGACGCCAATATCGCCAGCGTCTACCGTATATACAATATCAATGGCAGCAGCCCCAACTTGGTCACCGACGTGGCGGTGAACACCAATGGCGCGACGGAGGCCATAGCCACGGCTGGCGAGCACCTGGTCAGCGACGACATCCTCGACAACCAGGTGGATGGCGACGACTGCGACAGTGAAAGCGGCACCGGCTGCGACCTGCTCGACGTCTGCGCCCTGGTGCCCAACAACCGCGGCTCCGAGGGCCGCCCGGGCACCTACAACACCATCATCCTCGACAACGGCTCCTACATGAAGGTCTCGCCATTCGTCGACGTGTGGGACAACAGGACAATCGACCTCAACGACGACGGTGACACCGATGACGAGTACGAGACTCCCCACCGCGTCCGCGGCGGTATGACCGGCGACGGTCTCGACGACAACGAGGATGACTACGAGGCTCCCGAGTCAACCCACCCCTACGGCCACGTCTACGGCTACACCTACCTCGTAGCCCCCGTCGAGACCATGGCATACGTCTATGGCATCTTCAAGACGTCGAGCGTCAACAACCTCGACGGCGGCTTCGTCTCGCCCTGCACCTGCAACAACATCGTCGACTCCCTCTTCCCCTCCGCAACCAACCGCCAGGAGATTGGCTACACCAACGTCTCCTCCACCGGCCCCTACCGCACTTGGCGCATAGGCACCACCCAAGGCCTTCGCAAGCGCAGCGCCACCCTCATTGCCAACAAGGTACCCGACCAGATCCTCAACTGGCCGCTGGCTACGGGCAACTATACGCTGCGCGATAACGAGCGGAATGTGACTGCCAATGGCTTCAACCAGCAGTGGAGCAGCCTGGCATACGCCACCGCAGCCATCGAGCTGCCTCCCGCCAAGGACGGCAACTTCTACATCATCGACAAGGTCGAAATCGACCAGGCCAACGGTGCCGAGATGCACCTCATCGACCAGGGCTACGAGGCGGTCACCAACTCTGTCTTCCAGTCTTTCGGAACTGCCTCGTCCAACCTCGACCTGGCATCGATAGTAGGTGGCGACCAGGATGTACGCAACTTCACCTTCGGCCTCACTATGTCCACTGTCGCCCCCACATCTGTCAGCGGCAGGGTCACCAACTACTCTGATTACAACACCGTCTGGACGGGCACCACACCCGAGGGCGCTGCTCACCCCGTCTACGATATCCAGACACCTAACGGCCTCATACGGCGTGATATCGCCGTCTATGACTATACCAGTGGCTCCAGGTCGGAGAATCCCATTTCACCTGTGACCTACCATAAGCTTTGGCCCATCACCTCCATCTCGGGCAGCGAGTACATGAACAGCATCGGCGGCTACATCTCCAACGATGTCGAGAGCCCCATCCCCGGCGCCACAGAGGGCATCATCCCACGTGTATCCCTGACACTGACCTACGACACGCGTATCAACACCACCATCGCGCGCGACGTGAAGTTCCGCATGCTCGAGTACGACAAACATGGTGAATATGTGGGTCCCATCGACATCACCGTCACCATCGTCACCGTCATTCGCGACTTCGAGGACCTCGACGCTGCGGTGCTGGCCATGTACAACGAGGGCATCAGCGACGAATACGTTCGCCGCGTCAACATCCCGGCGGCATTCCTGCAGCGCGACCTCTACCTCGAGGATGTCAAGTGGGAACGCAACACCGATATCAGCGCCGACCACTTCCACCTGCAGGACATGGAGTCCGCCATCAGCGACAACAGCCACTTCGCCATCCAGGTGCGCCCCGTCGAGATGGTATCCAACACGCTCAACAACCACATGGGCTGGTACGACATCGTCGAGGAGAACGACACCATCGACCTTTACGCCCTCGCACAGGAAGACTACGTCAACCGCAGCTTGGGTGTCTCACTGTCGGATGCTCATTCGGTGAACTACACCTCGTGGCATAGCGACCCCACGACTCCCTACGACGCTGAAAGTCTGGAGACCATCGAGGAGCATTACAACGGCACCATGCCCTCCTATGCCCATCTCACCACCCTCAAGGCTGCCAACACATGGGGCGACAATACGGCAAGCGAATGGTACGACGACCGCATCGACGCCACCTCGCTGCACGGCAACGAGGGCATAAAGCTCGGCACACTCGACGGGCGTGCCCCCGCCACACTCGACATCTCGCTCAAGTACGACGGCAACCTGGTCTACCCCAACCACTTCAACGACGGCGACCCCGGCCCGCTGGCATGGGCCTACCTCAAGCTGCACTGGTACAACAACAACGAGGAAAAGGACGGCGAGGACAACGACGGCATCTTCTGGGTTAAAATAAAGGTTCGCACGCGCGAGAAGGGCGACACCATCTATATGGCCCCGGGCAACACCCTGGTACGCAGGACTGCCGAAAGCCAGCAGTGCACCGTCAGCTATTGGAACCACCCCGACTCTGCCCGCGTTGGCTCCGTGGAGGCCTTTGCCGACCGGATACGCAACAACCCCGACATGTATGTCAAGAACTTCGGCGAGGCCATGCGTATCTACCAGGAGGGCGACGTGCTCGACATCATGGAGACCATCACCATCGACGGCGGCGACCCCATATCGCTGGGCAGCAACGACTATGGCGGCATACAGGTGATACGCTATTCGGGCAGCCACTTCAAGTTCCCCTCGCTGGGTTGTGCCAACCCGCATGTGATGGTGAGGGTTTCGGAAAACGGACGCCTGGCGTTGCGCAACGTGCAGTTCAATGGCAGCGGCGCCACCAGGGTCAAGGAACGCTCCGACACGCGCGACGGCACGCTCGGGGTCACCTCCACCCAGTCGGGCTCCTACTACTACAACGCCTCCGCAAACCGTGTGAGGGCCCTCTATTTCGCCGAGGCTCCCATTCTCCACACCGATGCCGGCGGACAACTCTATTTCAACGACAAGGTGAGTCTCCTCAACAACTTCAGCAAGGCGAAGCTCTCCGACGGCGACACCTGCGGCGGTGCCATGGCCGTGACCAACGGCGGTATCGTCAACATGGGCAACGGCACCAGGATCTACGACAACCTGGTGGTGGAACAGAACGCCGCAGCCCCCGACAACTACGGCGGCGCCGTCTATGTCAACAGCGGCCTGCTGCGCGTGGGTCCGCAGGTGGAGGATGCCGAATGCATCATCGAGGCTCTGCACAACTACTACTATAAGAACGCTCTCTCCTCCACGCTCTCAGGTGTGGTGAATCAGGACATTGCCGCCAGTCCCATCGCCGGATTCGGCACCGATACCGTTCTCAGCATCGAAGGGACGAAGCATCCGGTCTACAGGCTCGACACCGCCGCCAGCGGCTCGTTGGCATCCACCTTCTCGCTCAGCAACGTCTACCTGACACGCACGCCCAACACGGTGACTTCGTCGCAGGTGACGGCGCCGGAAGGCTTGACAGCATCGCGGGCGGCGGAAATCCTCAATGTCCGCACCGACGGCCAGGGCGACCGCATCCAGTTCACTGGCGTGGTTAGCGAGGGCAGCCGCATCGGTGTCAGCAAGTGGTTCCCCGGCTACCCCTACACCTCCAGTGGCAGCAGCGACCGCCTCGACAACGACGTGCCGCGCGACACCGTCTCCATAGCCGTCCTGATGGGCTCCGTTCAGGCTTCCATCGCCGAGAAGAACTATAGCAACGACGTCTTCTTCGACGACTCCAACTACTTCGCGCAGTCCAGCGGCGACCTCTCTTTCGCCATGAGCGGCAATCTCACCACCTACAAGGACAACAGCACCGACTTCCCCTCCTACACCGACCGCGTCTATCCCTTCTACCACAACTATGTGGATGCCAACACTATCTACCTGCAGCGCTGCGCCTCCTTCGGCAAGGGAGTGACACAGCAGAAACTGCTCTACAATACCGGCTCCGGCGACGTGGTGTGCAACGACTACAAGCTCGGTGACAGCATCTCCTTCCACTGGAACCCCGACGCCACCTGCGAGGTCATCACCGACTCCCTCTTCTTCCATGTCGGCGGTGGCTTCTTCCCCTATACCTACCATTGGGACTACGACGAGATTGTCAGCACCGCCGGCAACACCTATACCGTCACCCAGAACGCTGTCCGCGACCGCAACACCGTCGACCCCAACAGCATCAGCAACCTCGACGTCACCTCTTACGCCGCCAAGCGTGCCGCGTCGCAGTGCGACACCCTGGTGCTGCGTTCGCTGGTGCCCAAGCCGGGGCTCTCCAACTACCTCTTCCGCGTCACCGCCGACGACCTCTCCGGCCGCTGCGCCGTCTCCATGCCCATCATGATCCATGTGGGCAAGACGACCACCGCCGGCGACCCGCGTGGCGACGGCCGCAGCTACTATGCCGACGACAACAACTTCCTGCGCCATAAGAACCCTGAGGCCTCCTATCCCTCCGACCTGAAATACCGCGTCCGCGCCGCCGGCGTCGACAGCAGCAGCTTCCACGACCATGTGCGCTTCACCAACGACGGAGGCACTCTCAAGTTCTATACCGCCGACGGCACGGAAGTGCCATACGCACTCGACGGCAGCAGCATCCTGCGTTTCAACAGCAACATCGCCAACAACGAGGTTGAGCGTCATGTGCCTATCTATACCCACTCCGACAATGTCGACGACCCCGAGACGGGCACCCACGCCGGCATCCGTCGTGCCGGATTCACCAACAACTCCGGCATGAATTACTCGACGGGCAACAACAGCGGCACCCTCGCACAGCAGGCCCAGGCCTGGACTTTCACCGGCAGGCCCTACGCCGACGCATCCCATGCCATCACGGTCAGCTATGTGCTGGAGGACGGTACCACTCCCGACCCCAGTGCCCCGGCCACCAACACCTACGCCAGCGAGATGGTGCCGCGCTACATGCGTGTCTATCAGTCGTTCCAGGTGGTGCCGCAGATAGAGCCCGCCGAGGCATGGCTTAACGACGGAGGCACTTATCCCGGTCACGTCTGGATCTATGCCGACGGCGAGACAACCTTCGACGAGGCTCACCAGATCGACCAGTCGGCGGGACTCTGCCCCGGCACGCTGGTGCTGCTGCGCCCGCAGCCCGAGACGAGAACTGTTCCGTCGCCGCATACTGGTGACCCCAACTACGCCGAATGGGACTACATGTACTGGGATTTCGACCCGTCGGCAACAGAGAACACCGCCTTCGTGGTGGGCAAGAGCAACGATGCCAACGCCCCGACGGTCTACTACTCGCCGAAGCAATACTGGTGGCAGGTGGTGAACCAATACAACGGCTATTCCACAGACCCAAGCGATAGCCCGAATATTGCCACACGTTTCGACTACGATTTCGACTACCAGGGCAACGTCACCATCTATTCCCGCAAGGGTCTGGCATGGCTCATCAGCACCGTGAACGGCTACAACGGACAGAACGCCAACCCGTTCCATTTCAACAGCATCACCTTCGACTTCACCAATGATGACGAGTATGGCGGTATGGAGGGCACCGTCGACATGGGCCGCTACCGCTGGACTCCTGTCGGCAACCTCAACAACCCATTCTCAGGTCATGTCGTCGGCAGCAACGGCGTGGTCAAGAACCTCATCGTCAATGAGCCTGACCTGTCGCAGGTGGCCATGTTCGGATACACCCACAAGGCGCATCTCGAGAACTTCCACCTCAACAACGTGGTCATGAAGGGCAGCAACTATGTGGGCAGCCTCGTGGCACAGTCGAACACCGACACCATCACCGGCATCATCACCGACGGCAACAACCTGCTGGGCGAATATGTGGTCGGCGGCCTGGTGGCACGTGCCGACAGCAACACCCTCATCGACAAGGCCGACGTGGGTGACTGGGGCAACGACGGCTCGGTGCGCATGATCGGCAACGCCATCTATGCCGGCGGCCTCGTGGGCCAGATGGCCGGCAGCACCATCACCAACAGCTCGGTACATGGCATCGACTACAAGGACCTCTCCACCATCTATTTCGGCGGCATCGCCGGCACCACGGAGCTGGCACAGACCGGCGCCGGAGCGCAGAAACCAATCATCCACAACAACCTCGTCCACATCGAGAATCCTTCCATAGGTAGCCAGCGCACCGGCGGACTGGTGGGCCGCGCCATGGCCATCGACCTCGTCAACGACTATGTCTATGGCGACATGGCGGGCATCGACGTCATCGGCTCCTACATTGCCTACGCGTCGCCCACGGCGGGCGCCGCCAATATGGTCGACTCGAACCTCTTCTTCAATGTCGAGGTCGTCGACACCAACCAGACAGGCAATGACGAACCCACTCATGGCGTCGCCGGCATAGGCATGAACAACGGCGGCTACGTGGTGCACAACAGCTCCTCGTTCAGCGGCTACGGCAACCATGTCACCCTCAGCCAGAGCGTCGGCGGCATCAACAACCTCACGCGTGTCCTCAACCGCTGGGTCAACGAGCATCCCGGCGAGGGCTACCTGCACTGGCGCTCGAGCCTCGACGGACGCAACCACGGCTTCCCCGTCTTCGGCCAGCCCGACCTCATCCCCATCAACGAGAGCCTCGACACCGCCGTCTGCGGCGAGCTGGAATGGGACGGCCTCACCCTCACCAACTCGGATGTCTACATCTTCCACGTCACAGACAGCCTCGAGGGCATCGACAGCACCTTCACGCTCACCCTCACCGTCAACTACGGCGACACCGTGGAGGTCTCCGACACCGTGCAGCTGGGACAGCCCTACGAGGGCTACGGCATCAGCCTCACCGCCGACGAGGTGCAGGAGGCCTTCGGCAGCGACATGGGAGCCGACATACGCACACTCATGCACATCGACAGCCTCCTCAACGCCACAGGCTGCGACAGCCTCGTCATACTGACCCTCTACATCGTCAACAACAATACCGGTATCGGCTCTCAACTCCCGGCTCTCAGCGCTGATGTCAAGATATATCCTAATCCGACGAGGAGTATGGTCACTGTCGAAGGCAGCGGCCTGATCAGCGTCGAGGTCTACGACAACATCAGCCGCCACGTGACCACAATAAATACCTCAACAGCTCAACAAATCAACAGCTCAACACCTCAACACCTCTCATTCGACCTCTCCAACCACCCCGCCGGAGCCTACTACGTCCGCGTCCGCACCGCCTTTGGCACCGTGGTCAAAAAAGTGATTAAGAAATGACAAAGAAAAAGCAGCCATACGTCCCCCCGGAACTCGATGTCTACCGCTACGTCGTCGAGAAAGGCTTCCAGCAGTCGGTGAAAGCCAGTGAGATCCCCGAGACTTTCAGCGAGTACAACGAACTCGGCGCCGGCGGAGGTTCCGCCACCGACAACGGGACGGGCACCTGGGACGTCGAGTGGTAACCCTTGTGCCGCAAAAACAACAATCGCTATAAATCAACCTATCATTCAAAAAATGCTCAGACATCATATATTCCGCTTCGTCGCGCTCTCAATGGCTGCCATGGCCTTGGCAGGCTGCCACAAGGATCCCGAGGTCGCAACCGTCGGGGATGTGACAGCCCAGATTGACAACTCCGTCATCGAGGAGCAGAGCAAGACCTTCCTCAGCAACACCGAGGAGTTCATCTACTGGGAAAAGAATGACATGATCAAGCTGGTGAACTCTGCCGGAAGCAGCGACGCCAAGCTCAAGGATGAATTCCATGGCATGCTGAACGCCTCTTTCAGGCTTGCAAGCCCCCTCGCCAACGAGGGTGCCGCTTACGCCTTCTACCCCAACACGCTCAATCCCAGCAAGGATGGCAGC
This sequence comes from Bacteroidales bacterium, assembly GCA_017448905.1. Lineage (GTDB taxonomy): Bacteria > Bacteroidota > Bacteroidia > Bacteroidales > P3 > Colimorpha. Next base: position 59,954 of record JAFSKP010000027.1, read on the forward strand.
ACCTGGACGGTCACACTCCCTTCCTCGCAGCCCTACCGTGAGCTGCTCGCATCGTCGAACCCCGACTTTGCCACCGGGGCCGACTCCTCGTTCGGCCGCGGCGTGCTGCCTATGGTGTCGTACAAAGCCGACGGCCTCGCAGGCACGCAGTTCACCTTCCACAACGTCTGCGGCATCATGCGCTTCCAGCTCTTCGCCAACAGCAGCGACATGCCCAACGATTTTACCATCAATGAAATACTCTTCGAAGACAAGGAAAAGCAGATCTCCGGCCCGTTCACAATCTCCGAGACGGTCATGACGCTGCCTAACAACAAGCCTTTCCTCACCGAAACTGCGGCTTCTGGCGACAACAAAAAGGTTACCATCACCGGCATCAACCGTACCGTGGGAGGCACCCACGGCAAGCTCCTCACCTTCTACCTGCCGCTGCCCTCCACCAAGGACCTGAACAACCCGTCGGACTATCCTTTCGTCGACGAGTACAACCTGCGTATGGTGGTGAAAGGCACCTACGGTGGAAGCACTAAGTGGTTCGTCAAGGTCGTCAAGGTCCCCATCCACAGGCTTAACATCACCAAGGTGAGAGCTCTGGAAATCAAGACCTCCGATCTGCAAGAACCTGACGACTATACCATCGGCTCCACTCTCAACTACTCGCTCGTGGGCTGCGGCACGCGCGAACGCCCCTACCAGATCTACACTGCCGAGGACCTCGTCTACATGCGCGACTGCATCAATGGCGGCCTCCCCATCAGCGGCCAGACCGTCAACGGCATACCCCTCAGCAAGGTGGTCGACAATACCACCTATTTCAAGGTGGTGCGCAGCGACATAACGCTCATCACACAGGCCGCATGGGATGCCATGACCGACGACCAGCGGGCAGCCTCCACAAGCCGTCCCTGGACGTCGGGCATCAACGACTTCAAGGGCATCATGTACCACGCCAGCTCGCACGACACCTCGGGCATCATCAACAACAGCGGTGTGCCGCTCTTCGTCTCTGTCAGCAACCAGGGGCGCGTGGAAGGCCTCAACGTGAAGGGCGGCTTCACCGTCAGCGGCACCGACCCCTTCTCGCCTTTCTGCACCACCAACCGAGGGACGCTCTACAACTGCCACAACGCCTGTGCCGTGACCTCCTCGTCAGCTCCCCTCGCGGGACTCTGCGTCACCAACTACGGCCACATCGAGGGCGGTGCCAACAAGGCCAGTCTCAGCGCCAGCAGCGCCCCCGTGGCGGGGGTGTGCTACAACAACGAGAGCGGTGGCACCGTCAGCGGCAACTTCTCCATATCGTCGGCAGCCCTCCACGGCACCAACATCACGGGTGTCTGCTACAACAACAAGAGCGGCGGCACCGTCAGCGAATGCCAGGTGTCGACGACCTCCGGCGGCGGAGGCGCATCGACGGGCAACTGGGGCGTCATCGTCTTCTACAACCAGACTGGAGGCGTGGTCAACAACTGCGCCGCCTCGGGCTCCGTCGTGCTCACCACCACGGGCAGCATCGGCGGCATCGTCCACACCAACAGCGGCACCGTCTCCAACAGCAACCTTAACGTCACGCTGCGCGGGGCCAGCGGCTGCGTGGGCGGCATCGTGGCCACCATGTCGGCAGGCGAGGTGTATAACTGCTTCACCTCCGACGAGGGTTACATCTACGGCTCCTACGGCAATGCCGCCGCCGACTATGCCGGCGGCATTGTCGGCAAACTCTCAGGCGGCTCGGTGCTCAACTGCTACAATGTCGCCACCACGCAGGGTGCCGACAAGACGGGCGGCATCGTGGGCTCGGTCGATGCCGGCGCCGTCGTCGAGAACTGCTGGACCAACGACCTGCACCAGTTCGTCGGCGACCACCTCACCGAGCGCGACAACTACGGCACCTCAGGGGCTTTCTGCTTCAGCGGCGCAGAGTCCGACCGGAATTGGGGCTGCGCCTCCATCAACATCCCGGGCTACACCATCGTGGTGCCGTCATCGTTGAACACTGTCTTCAGCACCATCGTCACGACGCTCTCCCTGAATGGCCAGGACGGCAACACCCTCGCTGCGGCCCTCAATGCATGGGTTACTGCCGTGAACACTGAAATCGGCGAAACCAAGTATAGTGCCTGGTCTCATCTCAGCGCCTACCCCACGTTCACAGGTGCCGTCACCAAGTCACGCAAGTCCGCTCCCGTACCTCGCAAGGCCGTCCGTCGTTGATACCCCCTTAATTGAAGCAGGCAGATGAATAGCGATGCCTTCCAGCACTCCATGTCCCGGCGCAGCCAGCACCACGACTACTGCCGCCCCGGCACCTACCACGTCACCATGCATGTGGCAGAGGGGGTGGGCAGCCCGCTGGGCAGGGTGACGGGCGATGCCGAGGCTCCCGATGGCCATCCCGATGCGCCACGCGTCGTCCTCTCGTCTGTAGGGCAGATGGTAGAGCACGAGCTGCTCACCGCCATCACTGCTCATTATCCCATGGTCGAGGTGCAGGACTATGTCGTCATGCCCGACCATCTCCATTTCCTGGTGGTGGTGAAGACTCCCATCGTCAGCGCCAGCGGCAAGCGGCTCCCTTTGGGGCAGGTGATTGCCGGTTTCAAGAAAGGCTGCAACCGCCTTTTTTGGGAACTGACCGGCAACGCCGCCGGTGCTGCC
>JAFSKP010000001.1 GCA_017448905.1 Bacteroidales bacterium
AGGGCAAAGATAGGCATTTTTTCTGAATCCGAAAGGGAAGCCGGCTTTGTTCCGTGTCTTCTCTTTTGATGTTTTTAAGGTTTCCCATCTTAGCCCTCGCTCTTTTTCAGTAAAAGTTGCATTTATTAGTTGAACTTAAGTTGACATTAGCTCGTCGTCTATCGTCAATGCAATAACGGTCCTTACTCCAGAGGGGAAAACCATACTTGATCGCGAATACAACTCCCAATCCGTGAAGATTGACATTGGACAGTACCCTGCAGGAACATACATTGTCATAATAAAGACAAGCGAAGGTACATTCACGAGAAAGGTTGTAAAGAGGTGATGACGCAGCAACTGTAAGCGACCGGAAGTCCTGAAAAAAGATTTTTCTTTGTGGTTTTCTTGCCATAACAAAAAAAGGTTGTATCTTTGCAATTGCAAAAGAGCGGAGCGTTTTGTTGATAATTAGTTGTAATTATTTGATTTTTAGTATTAAAAACAATACAACAAACATCCGATAATTTTTTGCAATTCAGTCTACGGAAAGGTGCTCGAGTGGTTGAAGAGGCCCGCCTGGAAAGCGAGTAAGCGTTAAAAGCGCTTCAGGGGTTCGAATCCCCTCCTTTCCGCTGAAAAGACGCTGCAAGTGGTGTAAAAAAAAACTTGCAGCGTTTTCGTTGTTATTCGTTTATGACGGCTGTTCCACGTCCTTGTTTCTTTCTCTTTCCTTTTCCGTTCTGCGCTTGTAACCGGGGCCTTTGAAAGTGAAGACAATCTTGAGTGATTTGAGGAAATAGTGAGGCACGTCAGTGGCTTTCTTCAGCTCCTTGATTTCACGGCCAATGTCGCTGAAGCTCTCTCCACGCAGAACGCGGAAGAGGATGAGCAGAAGCGACAATATTATCAGTATGGAAATGAGCATTATTCGCCGAAGATTTCTTTGAGTTTGTCAGCCAGTTCCTGTCCGCGAAGGTTGCGGGCTATGATGCGGCCGTCGCGGTCCACCAGCACTGTGTTCGGCACCGAGCGGACACCATAGGTGGCACCGCCGCTCGATGTCCAGCCATTGAGGTCGCTGACATGGTTGCTCCATTCGAGTCCGTCCTGCTGTATGGCACGCAGCCAGGCGTCGCGGGTTCTGTCGAGCGACACGCTGTAGATGTCGAACCCTTTGTCGTGGTATTTCTTGTAGAGTTTCACCACGTTGGGGTTCTCCATGCGGCAGGGGCCGCACCACGACGCCCAGAAGTCGATGAGCACCACTTTGCCTCGTAGGTCGCTGAGCTTGCGTATGTTTCCTTCGGTGTCTTTCATCGCTATCTCGGGAGCCATACGCCCGGGACCGATGGTGGTCTTGAGTTTGGATTCGATGTATTGCACAAACTGGTTGTCGCTGTAACGGGCTTTCAGTCCGTCGGCTATCTTCTCATACAGGCCAATGTGCTGTTCGGCGTCCTCTTCGAAGTAGGTCACCAGGAATGCGCATATCAGCGCGTCGCTGTTGTCCGAAAGCAACTTGCTTATCTCGTTGTTTTGTGCCGTCATCTCCTGTTGGAAGAGAATCGACAGCTCATGTTTCCGGTTTTCAGAAGTTGTTGGCTTGGAATACTCGTGGTTGAGGGTGAGCAGTCTGGTGTTGTGTTCGAAAAGGATGTTGTTGAACTGCCGGTACACCTCGGCGTTGCGCGACCCCTGTGCCTTGGTCAGGTGGAGGAATCCCTGTTCTCTCGCATCGTCTATTTCGAGGTTAACCTTGTCTCCCGACTCCAGTATGAGGTGCAAAACGGCATTGTCGCTCCCCCTGAATTTGAGCAGGTACATCGTTGGCTTGGTCAGCGGGATGTTGAATTTGAAATGCCCTTTGCTGTCGACCGTTGCCGAGTCGATGGCAGCAACCTGGTTGCCCTCCACGCGGTTGAGGTAGGCTGTCGTGCCGCCATTGGTTCGTATGGTTCCTTCGACAGAAGCCTTTTGCGCCATAGTCGTGGCGAAGGCACAAATGAGTATCGATATGACAATTGTTTTTTTCATCTTTTGGTTAGTTGTCTGTTTTCATTGCCTCTTCGAGTTCAGGGTCGTAAGGCAGGGTTATCTTGTAGAATGCCGCTGTAGAGTAGAGCATCTCGCCAATCTCGGCCTTGATGCGCGAGCGTATCTCTTCACGGTATTTTCTTACGGTTGTGTGGACTATTGGTAGACCTTTCCTCTCTCCGAGAGCGAACAGGGATTGCAGCATTTTGTCGTCGACCGTGAATCGTTGAATGAAGTCGTCCTCGTTTTTGTAGTTTTTTTTGATTTGTACACCCCTGTTCGACACCATGTCGAGGGTGAAGTCGTTCATGATGCCGCGGTTGATGAGCATGTTGTAGTAGACGATGTCGGGGTCGGTTTTGACGTGGATGATCTGGTCGGGCATGATGCCGCCTCCGCCATAAACCACACGCCCCTTGCTTGTGAAGTACTGTGTTGTGTCTCCGCCCTCTGCTTTCTGTATACCGCTTTCGGTCTCTCGTTCAGCGCTCTCATACTCGTCCATCACCTGTCTCGCGAAGTCGGCATAGTATTCGTCGGTGCCGCTGCTGTAGGGGCGTTGGATGCAACGCCCGGAGGGCGTATAGTATCGGGCAATGGTCAGCAGTATGGCGGTATTGTCGGGCAGTTCGAACTGTTGCTGCACGAGACCCTTGCCGAAACTGCGGCGTCCCACCACCTTGCCGCGGTCGTTGTCCTGTATGGCTCCGGAAACAATTTCGCTTGCCGATGCCGAGTATTCGTCTATCATCACTGTCAGCTTCCCTTCGCAGAATAGTCCGCCGGGGCTGGATCGGTGTTCTGTCCTCCGTTGGTGGGCTCCTTGTGTGTATACTATCATTTCGCGGCCGGGCAGCAGCTCGTCGCATATGCCTATAGCCGAAGAGAGTGCTCCGCCCCCGTTGCCTCGCAGGTCGAGCACCATGTGGCGCATCCCTTCGCGCTTCAGTCTCGATGTGGCTTTGCAGAACTCGTCGTAGGTTGTCTCGCCGAACATCGATATGCGTATGTAGCCTGTCTGCTTGTCTATCATGCCACTGTAGGTGACGCTGGGAGTGGAAATCATGTCGCGTACAATCTTGACGGTGCGGGGCTTCCCTTCGCTGATGCGCATTATCTCGACCTCGGTCACGCTCTTGCGGCGTCCACGGAGTCTGGCCACCACACTGTCGCTGGGCATCTTGACACCCGACACGCACACTCCGTCGACTTTCAGTATGCGGTCGCCGGCCATGATGCCGACGCGCTCCGACGGTCCGCCTTCGATGATACGCGATGCGCAGACTGTGTCGTTCTTGACCTGCAGCACTATGCCTACGCCTTCAAAGTTGCCTCTCAGTGCTTCGTTCTCGCGTTCAAGGTCTTTGCGTGTGAGGTACAGGCTGTGGGGGTCGAGTGTGTTGAGCATTGAGGCGTACAGGCGATCCATGACTGTGTCGCTCTCAATGCGGTCGACGTAGCGGTTTTCGACTATGTTCCAAATGGCATTGAGTTTCTGACTGTTGAATCCGTCGTTGGAGAATAGTCCGTCAATTTTGCGGCTGTATGCCGCAACTGTTGCGACTGTACCGACAATGGTGCCTACCACCATCGAAACTACCACGATTACTATTGCTGTTCCTTTTTTCACTCTTTTCTGGCTGTTTGCTCCCCCAAATAACGGCTTTTCTTTCTTTTTCGTATTCTCAGTAGTGTTTAAAAAACATGTTGTGACATTTTCTTTCAATTATCTGGCAGATAATGAACGATAAAAATCTCTTAACGCAACCAAACTCACTAACTAAAGGTTAAAGATTAAAGTTTAATGTTTAAAGACATTCCCACGCTCATTATCAGCAAATAAACCGTAACAATTGTCCCACCTTATTTTATAAACATTAATAATTATTTTTTTTGTTGTTGTAACTAACATAAATATAGCTTTTTAAGTAAGAATTAAGAATTTTTAACATTATCTTTATGTCACTTTTTCGTTTTTTTTGCGACTAATGATACAGAAAGAGTAGAAAGCGATGAAACACCGGTCGGGGAAAAATCATGCTGCCAAAGCTAGGCTAGGCTTGTTTGCTGTGCCTAGGGATGATTTTGCCAGGGATGAATTCCTCAAGATGCTCACCAATAGCAATAAGACAATTTTCAAGGTCTGCATGCATTTCAGTGATCGTCGACCCGACAGTGTCCGCGACCTCTATCAGGAGATTGTCCGCACCCTTTGGGAGGCGTGGCCAAATTACAGAGGCGAAAGTTCTATCGACACATGGGTACGCCGCATCGCCATTAATGTCGCCGTCGACGAGATCCGAAGCATTGCAAAACGCCCCCAGTTCGTTCACCTCGAAGACTGGATGTATGCCACCATCTCTGACGAGAATGGCAATAACCATACCGACTACTACCGCCTCATTTCCGCCCTCGAACCCGAGGAACGTGAACTCGTCTACCTCAGGCTCGACGGACTCTCCCTGAAGGATATTGCAGAGCAACTCTCCGCCACTGAGGACGCCATCAAACAGCGTTTCCGCCGTCTCAGGCAAAAGATAGACAAACTTAAACAACAAGAATATGAAGAATGACACAACCCCTCACCCATTTGACGGTGAACCATCTTTCGAAGACCTCCAGCCCTACTTCGACGAACAGGCCAGCCGTATCGCCGACATCATTGACAGCATGGGGGGGCGACCACCTGCCATCAACCCCTCCGCTGCCACCACCAACCGCCGTCGTGCGCTTCGCGCATGGGGTGTCCTTTCACTCTTTTTCCTTGTCGTCAGCATCTATTGGGGTATAGCCCTTTGGCATCTTGTCGACGACATCTACGTCCGCATATTTTCCATTTTCCTGGAAGTTGTTTTTATTGTGATTGCCACCAAGGCCATTGTCACCATTATTTCCATTCTCCGACGCTCTCCGTACCGATGCAGGGACACGAGGGGGCGTTTTTTGATGACGAGGTATTCTCCGCACTCTCTCGGCGCGAGCTTGTTGAGCAATGCCACCATTGGCTTCGCCGCATCGATATTCCTTGTTATTATTTCAGCCACTACCACCGTGGGCGACGGATTGTTCTTGACGAAAAACATGAACCAGGACACACGCATCGAGACCATCGAGACCATTGAATATACTTTAAACCATATGGGGTGAATATGAAAAGGCCCTGGATCATAACAATTATCATTTGCCTACTGTTAATTGGGGGTGGAATCTTTGTTATCCGCTGGCCGCGAACCGTACCCTTCGGACAATGTAGCGAGGTGTACAGAAAATACGCTGGTATGGAGGGTGTAAAGGCCTCCTTTGTTAAGGACTTCTACATCAACGATACCCTATGTGTTGATGTCACTGTGCTTGTGGCTGCGGACACATCGGGGTGGAACACCCTTAAGAACGACTTCTGTCTGCCTGTTCTTGACTCGGTAACCCAGCGTAAAATCGACAGTGGGAAGGATTTAGTCTTCATGGCGATTAGAAAGAAAGGTAACTGTTGCGAAACGGCAGACTTAGATGATACTGAATGTGACGTGAGGGCCACTTCTTTCCTTAACCGCACAATATGTCTTTTTCATGTCAAAAGTTTAAAGGAAAGGTCTATTGTCGAACATTACAGTTTAGATATATCGATTAACAACTCCAAAAAAAAATGAAGAAGACAATTATTGGCATTGCACTCTTTGCGGTGCTTGGCACTCTGGCCGTCAGTTGCCAGAAAGAGAAGTTCATCGACCGACCGCTATCCACAGAAGAAAGCAGTTCGGTTTACAGGGTGACCTATTCTATTGATGGGGTGACCTACCATCTGACGCTTGTCGGTGACGACACATGGCATGATTTTCTGCATCGAATGATTGCTTTGGCAGAGAAGGGCCATCGCGTCAGCTTCCGTAACGAAGAGGCTTCATCAGGAACCGCTACTTCAAAAGATATTGTGACATTTACCACATCCAGTCATGATGATGCCCACAAATGGGCAATCGAAATGGCTGATAAAGGGTATGAAGTCAGTATCGAATTCGATGAGAGAACGGGTATTTATACCTGTACAGCAGTAAAATAAGCAGAGTCGACCTGTGGTAAATGGATGTCATTAATTTACAATTTGAATCGACCTCAAACTATTGTCATTTAAGCAACTACTAAACAAATTAACAGTTTGACAAATCAATACAGATACTTAAAACACAACATCATGAAAAAGACAGTCTACATTCTTGCATTTATTGCATCGGTTTTTTTTGCCAACGATGTCTTTTCGCAGGGCAACGACATCCTGACGCCTCCTGTGGGCGTGGGCATATCATACCCGTACGGCGACCTTCATCTCCACGGCACTACATGGCATGAGATAGGCGAGGAGCCGAGCACGGACAACCGTGATTTCCCTGGCGGCGATGCAGGATTCAAGGGCGGCGTCAGCATCACTGGCGACACCACATCTGGTGGCGGCGTGAGTGCTGTGGGCCTGACTGCCAGTGGCAACATGACGGTGGCGGGGAGCGCCGCCATCGGCAGCGGCTTCCTGTACTCGTCGGCCGGGCAGGTGGCCAACAGGCATCTCCCGAACATCCCCTCCGCCAGCCAGGTCCTGGACGAGGGCGTCAACGTCGGCGAGATGAACGCCCTGCTCCTTGAGAAAATCGAGGAGCTCACACTCTACATCATCGACCTCCAGAAACAGATTGACGAACTGAATAAATGACTCCAAAATATAAAATATTTTTAAAGATTTAAAAGCGAATGTATTATGAAAGTAAGAACAATTGTCGCTGTTGC
>JAFSKP010000028.1 GCA_017448905.1 Bacteroidales bacterium
AGCAATCAAACACTCAAGCATTCAAGCAATCAAACACTCAAGCAATCAAACACTCAAGCACTCAAGCAATCAAACAATCAAACACTCAAGCAATCAAGCATTCAAGCAATCAAACACTCAAGCAATCAAACACTCAAGCAATCAAACAATTATAATAATGATTAAGAGGCTAACATTAGCGATAACTATACTTTTGGGTCTCCAGCTCGCGGTCTGCAATGCACAGACTCCTGGCGACCGCAGTTTCGAACTCTCGAAAAACCTTGAGATTTTCAGCCGTCTCTATCAGACACTGTATGTCAACTATGTCGACGATGTCGACCCAGGGGCTACGATGAAGAAAGCCATCGATGCCATGCTGGCAAGCCTCGACCCCTACACGGTCTACTATCCCGAATCGGACATGGAGGACGTGAAGCTGCAGCTGCTGGGCCAATATGGAGGCATCGGCGCCCTCATCCATCAGCAGGGCGACAAGATCTTCATCTCGGAGCCCTACAAGGACCTCCCCGCCGACAAGGCTGGCCTCAAGGCCGGCGACCGCATCGTCGAGGTCGGCGGTGTCTCGACGGCCGGCAAGGACAACAGCGAAGTCAGCGCGGCTATGCGCGGACAAGCCGGCACAGAGGTGAAACTCAAGCTCGAACGCGACGGCAAGATGATGGAACGCACCATCACCAGGGCCGAAATCAAGCTGCCCAACGTGCCTTACAGCGGCATGCTGCCGGGCAACATCGGCTATGTGAAGCTGGACGAATACACCAAGGACGCCGCCAAGAATGTGCGCGACGCCTTCGTGCGGCTGAAACGCGAAAACCCCGGCATGGAGGGCTTCATCCTCGACCTTCGCAACAATGGCGGCGGCCTCATGAACGAGGCTGTCGACCTGGTGAACATCTTCGTCCGCAAAGGACAGCTCATCGTCGAGACCAAAGGCAAGGTGTCGGCGAAAAACACCAAGAGCTTCACGCATCTGGCTCCCGAGGACACCGAGATCCCTGTGGCAGTACTCATCAACGGATACAGCGCGTCGGCATCCGAGATCACGGCAGGAAGCCTTCAGGACCTCGACCGCGCCGTCATCGTGGGCTCCCGCTCCTTCGGCAAAGGCTTGGTGCAGAACGTGCTGCCGCTGGTCTACAACGCCCAGATGAAGGTCACCGTGTCGAAGTACTACATCCCCAGCGGTCGCTGCATACAAGCCATCGACTACAGCCACCGCGACGAGTCGGGACGCGCCACAAAAGTGCCTGACTCGCTCAAGACGGCCTTCACGACAGCAGCAGGCCGCACAGTCTACGACGGCTTCGGCATCGAACCCGACTTCGAGGTCGAACCGGAATACATGTCGGCTCTGGCAACAACACTGGTATCCAAATTCCACATCTTCAACTATGTCAACCAGTTCGTAAAGTCGCACCCCTCTATCGCTGCCCCTTCCGAGTTCGTGGTCACCGACGCCATATACGACGATTTCGTGGCTTACCTCAAAGACAAGGACTACAGCTACAGCACCGGCACCGAGCAAGCACTCAAAGACTTGCGCGAGGTCGCAAAGGAGGAGAACTACATTGATGCCCTTGCGGCACAAATCGCCACTCTCGAGGAGCAGCTGAAGAAGGACAAGGAGGGCGACCTTGTCAAGCACCGCGACGAAATCAGCGAGATGCTCAAAGCCGAAATCCTGGTACGCTACTATTATGCCGAGGGACGCCTCCAGGGCTCGCTCGTGAACGACCCCGATGTGCTGAAGGCTGTCGAAGTGCTGAAGGACAAAGAACTATATCGTAAGACATTGAGGAAATAATAGACCCTCTTCTTTACCACACAATAATCCAATTCCCACTGAATGGTTGAACGTTTTTTCCCCGTTGTCTGCGACGCCGCCGGGCGTGAGTCGAGGGTTCTGAGGGTGCATCATGCTATCTATTTCGTGCTGCTGACGGTGCTCGTCGGCTCGCAGGTGGTCAGCAAATTCATGATGAGCGGCATGCAGATCCTTCTGGCCTTGAACTGGCTTGCCGAAGGGGTCTACATCATCGCATCAGGCCGTCGCGGCACACGCCCCGCCGGCAATTCCCGATGGCTGCTTTTCGCTTTCCTGCTCCTGATGGGGATACACCTGGCATGGCTCATCGGGACTGACAATATCGCCTACGGCATCGACGACATCTTCCGCAAACTGCCACTCCTCGCCATACCACTGGTGCTGCTCACCTCGAGACCTCTGAACCGCTGGCAACGCAACTGGCTGATGTTCTTTTTCGTCGCCACGGTCCTCGTCGCCACAGTCATAGGCTCCGTCAGGCTGCTGACTATCCCCGACCTGCCTTACCGCGACACTGTGCCCTTCATCTCGCACATCCGTTTCTCGCTCAATGTCTGCTTCGCTGTGGTGCTGCTGCTGTGGAACGCCGCCTCGACCGACGGGAAACTCAGCACCGCCCGACGAATAGTGCCACTGCTTCTCATCGCCTGGCTGGTGTTCTTCCTCTTCGTGCTCCGTTCCTACACGGCGTTCTTCGTCATCTTCGTGACGCTGTGGCTCATGGTGCCTATCTATTGGCGGCGTATGGGCAACGGTCGACGCTGGGTGTTGGCCGCCTTGGTGCTGGCGACGGCTTCGTTCGCGGCAACTGTCGGATTCTATGCCCGGAGCTACTTCGACACAGGCTCCGAAACCGCCATGCTGCCCGAACGTACTGCCTGCGGCAATGCCTACACCCATGCCTCCGACGGCCTGGTCGAGAACGGCCACATGGTGAACAACTACGTCTGCAGCGAAGAGCTGTGCCGGCAATGGTCCACAAGAAGCTCGATGGGCATCTACGACACCACCCCCAACAGCTACACTGTCTATCCCACCCTCGTGCGCTACCTCAACGCGATGGGCCTCACGAAAGACAGCGCCGGCGTGGCTGCGCTCTCTGACCTTGATGTCGAGAGAATCGAGAAAGGGGTGGCCAACCCCGTCTACGACAGCGGCCCCGACCTGAAGAAGATGTGCTACACTCTGTTCTTCGAATACGAGAACTACCGCCATTTCGGCAACATTCGCAACTCCAGCATGCTGGAACGCCTCGAACTGTGGCGCGGCGCATGGCTCGTCTTCTGCGACAACCCCGTTTTCGGTGTCGGCACGGGCGACGGAGTCGATGAACTGCACCGCCGTCTTCAGGCCGACGGCTCGCAAATCGCCGACACACAGAAGCACGCCCACAACCAGTATCTCTCCTTCCTCGTCGCGTTCGGCCTTGTCGGCTTCGCGTTGATAGCGGCGGCATTCGTCCTGGCATTCAGGAAAATGGCACTGCGCCGATTCCCGGCTCTCCTCGCCATGGTCATCATCATCCTGCTGTCGTTCATCAGCGAGGACACCCTCGAGACCCTCGCCGGTTGCGTCCTCTGCACCGTAATCCCCTGCCTGCTGGCCCGCACCTCGAGTAATCATGAACCAGAATAACCAAGAAAGACTTTGTACACCTACCATATACTTGACAACGGAATCAAGGTCATCGTGCGGCAGAACGGCTCGGCGGTGACGCATGCGGGCCTCTACATCAACATCGGCTCGCGCGACGAACAGGGACGCGACGAGGGTATGGCTCACTTCATCGAGCATTCCATCTTCAAGGGCACCGAACACCGCCGCGCCTGGCATATCCTCAACCGTATCGACGGCGTCGGGGGCGAACTCAACGCTTTCACTACCAAGGAAGAGACCTGCATCTACTGCTCCTCGCTCTCCATCCACCTGGAACGCTGCCTCGACCTGATCGCCGACCTCGTGTTCCACTCCACTTTCCCCGAAAAGGAAATCGAGAAGGAGAAGGATGTCGTCGTCGAGGAAATCAACTCCTACCGCGACTCGCCCTCCGAACTCATCTACGACGACTTCGAGGAGCTGGCTTTCGCAGGCCATCCTCTGGCCCACAACATCCTCGGCAAGCCGCGCGACGTTCGCCACTTCAACAGCCAGCGTCTCCGCGACTTCATGCGTCTGCGTTACACCACCGACCGCATGGTCATCTCCATCGTAGGCGGCAACGACGCATCCAAAGTCATCAAGCTCTGCGAGAAATACTTCGGCGGCTATTCTCGCACCGATTCCGTCGCCGACCGCAGTACGCCACCCCTCTACCATCCTTTCGAACACACCGTCCGCCGCCACACGCACCAGATGCACCTCCTCGTCGGCGGTCTGGCCCCTTCGGTCTACGACGACCGCAAGGTCGCTTTCTCGCTGCTCAACAACATCCTCGGCGGCCCGGCCATGAACTCTCGCCTCAATATGGCCATACGCGAACGCTTCGGCTTTTGCTACACCATCGAGTCGCAGTATACGCCGCTGAGCGACACGGGGCTATTCTATATCTATGCCGGCATCGAGAAAGAGGCTCACGACAGATTCATCGAACTGTTACAGAAGGAGATGAACGACCTTGGCAACAGCCTGGCGGGTACTCTGCAACTGCACGCCGCCAAACGGCAGTATGTGGGGCAGATGGCTATTAACAACGAGGTGGCTCTCAACGAGATGCAAGCTATCGGGAAGGCTTTCCTCTCGTTCGACCGCGTCGATACCCTCGAGGAGATGCAACGCGACATCGAGGCGGTTACGGCAAGCGAGCTCATGTCGCTGGCACACGATCTCTTTGCCGAGTCGGCTCTCAGCCGGCTGACGTACGAATGACGCCATAGAGCGCTCCTCCGCAACTGTCGCGACAGGCTCCTGTCACCGATGCCAGCGTGTTGTCTCGCCCCTCGGCACGCAGGTAGGCGAGAAGCGCGAATATGATGGCCTCCTTGAAATCCACTATCCTCCGGTCGATGCTGTCGATTTCGATGCTGCCGATCTTCTCTTTGAACTGCTCAAGCAGGTATTGGTTGTTGGCTCCTCCGCCGGTGACTAGCACGCGGTGCATCTCGATGCCGCTCTGCTGTATCGAGGCGGCAAGGCGCAGAGCTATATGCTCACTCACCGTACATAGCAGATTGCCGATAGGTTGAGCGCCAAAAGTCTCGAGAACCGGCAGGAAGCAACGCAGGAACCACTCCTTGCCCAATGTCTTTGGGGGTGGCACATGATAGTATTCTAGGGTCTCCAAGCGTGCCAGTAGGGGTGTGACCACTGCACCGCCACGCGCCAGCTGTCCGCCTGCGTCGTAGGTCATGCCTATCAGCCCGGCAAGATGGTTGAGGGCCATGTTGCAGGGGACAACGTCGTAAGCCACACGACGGCCGTCGGCCTCATACGAGATGTTGGCGATGCCGCCGAGGTTGAGGCAGGCATCATAGTCGCCGAAGAGCAGCCGGTCGCCCATGGGCACGAGGGGTGCCCCCTGACCTCCGAGGGCCACATCGAGACGGCGGAAGTCGCCGACAACAGGCAGTCCGGTGAGGGCATGGATCACATTGCCGTCGCCTATCTGGGCGGTAAGGCCTCGCTCGGGCTGATGGAAGACGGTGTGGCCGTGCGACGCCACGAGGTCAACACGGCCGGGGTGCTTCTCCCTGAAATGGAGCAGCCGCTCGGCAAAAAAGCGTCCAAGCTCGACGTCGGCGAGAGCATATTCCTCGGCACTGGCCTCGTGTAGGGTTGCGAGCCTCCGCTGCCATGATGCAGGGTAGTTGTAGGTCTCGGCGGCAAGAAGCTGGAAATGGCTGCTGTCGCTGAATTCGCAGTAGGCGACGTCGAGTCCGTCAAGCGAAGTGCCTGACATTAGTCCTATGATACGCATGGTGATTGCTTGAGTGTTTGATTGCTTGATTGCTTGATTGCTTGATTGCTTGAGTGTTTGATTGCTTGAGTGCTTGAGTGCTTGATTGCTTGAATGCTTGATTTCGGACTTCTATATAACAACTTTGTTATTGTCTGTTATTGTTGAAGTTGCAGGCGAGCCGCCTGCACTCCAAGGATGCTGCAAAGATACTAACAAAAAAAAT
>JAFSKP010000029.1 GCA_017448905.1 Bacteroidales bacterium
TCCGAATAATCAGAATACTCCGAATAATCAGAATACTCCGAATAATCAGAACAATCAGAATAAACCAGTCTTGGAAATAATAAAAACTAACATCGCAGGCGTTCTTATTGTGGAACCCACCGTTCACGGCGACGACCGTGGCTATTTCTTCGAGAGCTTCAACGAACGCGAATTCCGCGAGAAGTCGGGCTTCAAGGTCCATTTCGTGCAGGATAACGAGTCGCTATCCTCTTACGGGGTCGTGAGAGGCCTCCATTTCCAGCGTCCACCGCACGCACAGAGCAAGCTCGTGCGCGTGGTGCGCGGCGAAGTCCTCGACGTCGCCGTCGACATCCGTCCCAACTCACCTACCTTCGGACAGCATGTGGCGGTTCGCCTTAATGGCGACAACCATCGCCAACTCTTCATACCAAAGGGCTTCGCCCATGGCTTTTCAGTGCTTAGTGACGACGCACTCTTCCAGTACAAGTGCGACGACTTCTACGCTCCCGAGACTGAAGGAGCCATACTGTGGAATGACCCGCAGCTCGCCATCGACTGGCAGTTGCCGCCCGAAAGTATCGTGCTCTCCGACAAGGATCGCAGCAATGCCCTCTTCTCCGACTTCGTTTCAACGCTCAAAAACCGGCAGCCACAGCAATGAACATCCTCGTGACAGGCTCGCAAGGTCAGCTTGGCACCCATCTCCGCCTCATAGCAGGAGACAGCCAACACCGCTTCTTTTTCACAGATGTCGACGAGTTGGACATCTGCCGACGCGATGCGGTGTTCAATTTTGTGCTTACCAACGGCATAGGTGTTGTCATCAACTGTGCGGCATACACCAATGTAGACCAAGCCGAAGAACATGAGTCCGAGGCCGAGCTTGTCAATGCCACTGCGGTACGTCATCTCGCCGATGCCATGAAGGTCTCGGGTGGAATGCTCATCCATGTCTCCACCGACTATGTCTTCGGCGGTGCCGGGCACAACACCCCCATCCGTGAGGATGAGTCCTTCAATCCGACAGGAGCCTACGGACGCACCAAGATGCGTGGCGAGGAGGCTATAAGTGAGGTCGGCTGCCATGCCATCGTCATACGCACGGCATGGCTCTACAGCGAGTTCGGCAACAACTTCGTAAAGACCATGATGAGGCTGCAGTCCGAACGTTCGACGCTGAATGTTGTCTACGATCAGGTGGGTACGCCTACCTACGCTGGCGACCTGGCACGGCTGATATATGGCATCGTCGAGGACGACAACATGCGTAACCTCGAGGGGGTGTACCATTTCACCGACGAGGGGGTGTGCAGCTGGTACGACTTCGCCTGCGAGATTGCTCGCCTGACGGGCAACGAGAATTGCATCATCCGGCCATGCCGCAGCAACGAGTTCCCCAGCAGGGTGGTACGGCCTCCGTTCTCAGTACTCGACAAGGGGCTGGTCAAACGCACCTTTGGCATCGTGATTCCACATTGGACAACACCGTTGGCTCAATGTGTGGCACGGCTGATGGCTTCAGCACCCTCTGCGGATGTCACCTCTCCGGCAATCTGACCGAGAAAAAAATTAAGTAAGTGTTTAAAAAGTACGCTCACATACAACACGTCGTATCACATTGATTATATGTTCTAAATAATTTCACTATTCACCATTCACCATTCACTAATCACTATTCACTAATCACTATTCACTTAACATCATGAACCTCATAATCACCGGTGGCGCCGGTTTTATCGGCACCCATGTCGTCAAGCTTTTCGTCAGAAAATATCCCGAATACAAGATCATCAATCTCGACAAACTGACATACGCGGGCAATCTGGCGAACCTTAAGGACATTGAGAACAGTCCCAACTATAAGTTCGTGCGCATGGACATCTGCGACTTCGACGGGGTGTACAAGCTTATGCAGGACGAGCATGTCGACGGTATCATCCATCTCGCCGCCGAGAGCCATGTGGACCGCTCTATCAAGGACCCCTTCACCTTCGCCCAGACCAATGTGATGGGCACCCTCACCCTGCTTCAGGCAGCGAAACTCTATTGGGAGAGCCTCCCGGAGCGCTATGAGGGCAAACGCTTCTACCATATCTCCACCGACGAGGTGTACGGTGCACTCGAACTCACTCATCCTGACGGCATCGAACCTCCCTTCTCGACCAAGGCCAGCAGCGGTAAGCACCACCTCGCCTACGGCAACAAGTTCTTCACCGAAGACCTCAAATACCAACCCCACAGCCCCTACAGTGCCGCCAAGGCTTCGAGCGACCATTTCGTTCGTGCTTTCCACGACACCTATGGCATGCCTACCGTCGTCACCAACTGCTCAAACAACTATGGCCCCTACCAGTTCCCCGAGAAGCTCATCCCGCTTTTCATCAACAACATCCGTCATCGCAAACCCCTGCCGGTCTATGGCAAGGGCGAGAACGTGCGTGACTGGCTCTATGTCGAGGATCACGCCCGAGCCATAGACCTCATCTTCCATAAGGGAGCTGTTGCCGAAACCTACAATATCGGAGGCTTCAACGAGTGGAAGAACATCGACATCATACGTGTTCTCATCAACACTGTCGACCGCCTCTTGGACCGTCCGGAGGGTGCCGACATGGACCTTATCACTTACGTCACCGACCGCGCCGGACACGACCTGCGTTATGCCATCGATTCGTCGAAGCTGCAGCGTGAACTCGGCTGGGAACCCATGCTCCAGTTTGAGGAGGGTATCGAGAAGACCGTCCGTTGGTATCTCGACAATCAGGAGTGGATGGACAATGTCACCTCCGGCAAATACCAGGACTATTACCGCGACATGTACGACAACAGATGACCTCTTTCTGTTCCCAGCTGGTTGAATAATTGATTTACTGTATGATTTTTACCCCCCCCATACTGGCTTAATCAACAACATTAGTTTCATGAGTACAGAGATATTATATCTGTTATCTTTTCTGTTGCCTCTTGTGCT
This sequence comes from Bacteroidales bacterium, assembly GCA_017448905.1. Taxonomy (GTDB): domain Bacteria; phylum Bacteroidota; class Bacteroidia; order Bacteroidales; family P3; genus Colimorpha. The sequence continues at coordinate 2,954 of JAFSKP010000029.1, forward strand.
GATACCTTTTGTGTTGCCGGCGTATGTCTTGATGGGACATCGGAAACGTATCACCGACAATCCTGGTGTACGCAAGCTCCAGAACCAGCCTGTTGCCGTCATGGGTGGTATGCCTATCATGCTGGTGATATGCATCACATCGTTGGTTGTCAATATTTTTTTCGATATTTCCTCCTTGTTTCCTGTGCTGTGTGTCATGTTCATGCTCCACATCTTTGGAGTGCTGGACGACTCCATCGGGCTTACATGGAAGTACAAGCTGATGCTGCAGAGTCTTGCTGTCGTATTGCTCTTTTTCGGCAGCAACTACGGGATCCATTTTTTCTACGGCTCTTTCGGGCTGGAGACGCTCTCCCCCTGGGTCTCTTTCCTTGTCACGTTGTTTTGTGGGGTCTTCATCCTCAACGCTGTCAACTTCGCTGACGGCATCGACGGGCTCGCATCTGCCATAGGTGTCATGACCGGCCTTATGATGGGCTACTGGCACATGCGTCACGGCTTCGAAATCCAGACCATCCTGTCGCTGATAGTGGCAGGTGTCATGGTGGCATTCTTCGTCTTCAATGTCTTTTCGGAACGCTACAAGAGCTACATGGGCGACTCGGGCTCGCTCGTTTTGGGACTCTTCATCTATATCATTGTCAGTAATGACAGCATCTCAAGGCTCGACGGAAGCTTCCTCGCAGACAACTACATCTTCTCCTTCATCGTGGCGACGTTGTCCTACGTCCTCTTCGACATGATACGCGTGGTGGCGCTTCGGCTATTCCATCACAAGCCTCCCTACGAGGGCGACCGGACGCATCTGCACCACATCTATGCCGACATGGGACTGAACCATCTCCTGTCCACGCTTGTCATCATATTGACTAACTTGCTCGTCGTATGTGTCTGGGGAGTGACGGCAGTGGTGGGTATGCCTTTTGTGCCGCAGTTGCTGGCGACGCTCGTGGCAGGTGCTGTCCTGATTTGGTCGCCATATTTTGTATTGACCTTTTTTAGAGACAGACGGAAGCAGAAATATGAAGCCATCAGCACCCGATGCAAGAAGGTCAGCGCCGGTGTTGATGCTTTTGTCAGCCTCGTGGGCGGCATCATCGACGGCAAATCCTCGATGAATAAGAAAAACAAACAGAAAATAACAGACAAACGATGAAACCCTACATCCATAGATCATCATACGTTGACGATAACGTCACAATAGGCAACGGCACCAAAATATGGCATTTCTGTCATATCCAGACGGGTGCCTCGATAGGGCAGGACTGTTCGTTTGGCCAGAACGTCAATGTGGGCAACAATGTGAGGATTGGCAACGGAGTACGCGTCCAAAACAATGTTTCTATCTATGAAGGCGTTGAGATAGAGGACGATGTGTTCCTCGGTCCCAGCTGTGTCTTCACCAATGTGCTGACGCCGAGGGCCAACTTCCCGGTACATGGACAATATGCACGCACTCTCATCCGTCGCGGAGCCTCGTTGGGAGCCAACTGCACCATCGTCTGTGGCAACACGGTAGGGAGACATGCCATGGTGGGCGCCGGTTCGGTGGTTACAGCCAATGTGCCTGACCATGCTCTCGTCATCGGCGTCCCAGCACGCCAGTTGGGATGGGTATGTGAGTGTGGCAAGAGACTTGGAGACACCCTCGCGTGCACGTGTGGTCGTCGCTACAGGCTCGTCGACCCCGACACACTCGAAGAGGTTAGATGACATCGAACGCATCATTATAATTAAATATATAACGTGACAACAGTATGTTAAGGAAATTCTTCTATAATCTCGTCAAGCGTTACCGCCATTCCACGGTGCCGGGATGGGTGATGCTGATGATAGACATCGTCCTCTTCCTCGTCGCCTTTGCTGTGGCTGAGGTTTTCACGTGGCGTTTCGAAAGCCATGTCACATGGAAAGCCGTCTGGGTCAACCTGCTTATATGCGGCAGCGTAACATTGACTTTCTTCTTGATATTCAAGACGTACAGGAGTATTGTGCGGCACATGGGTCTCAACGACATCTTCCGTGTACTGTTGTCGTGCGTCTTCATGGCTCTGGCCTGCGGCGTCATCAACTTCGTCAACAACCAGTTCCGAATCCTCCCCACACGCAGCAACATCATACCGTCCTACCGCATGACCATCATGCTCTATTCGATGCTGGCACTGCTCCTTCTGCTTGAGCGTTTCATGGTGCTCTACATCTACAACCAGTACTTCAAGCGGCGGCGTCGCGAGGTCAACGTGGTAATCTACGGCGCCGGTGCCGCCGGTGTCATAGCCAACAATGCACTGAAGCAGGACATCCATGTCGAATACAAGGTCGTGGCATTCATCGACGACGACATCTCGAAAGTGAACCAGCAGCTTGACAGCGTTCCCGTTATGCGTGCCCGCGACGTGCTGAATGCCAAATTCGTGGCACAGAAGAACGTGTCGCAGATCATCATCGCCATTCCCACGATAAGGCTGATGCACAAACAGGCCATCACCAACCGCGCCCTCGACCTGGGACTCACCGTCAAGGCTGTGCCTCATATCTCGCTATGGATGAACGGCACATTCAATGCCACTCAGATTCAGGACATCAAGATTGAAGACCTCCTGGAACGTGAGCCTATCAAGATAGACAACATCAATGTGGTCCGCGAAGTGCTCGACAAGACAGTCCTCGTCACCGGTGCCGCTGGCTCGATAGGTAGCGAGATTTGCCGCCAGTTGCTGCAATACAACCCCAAGATGATCATCATGCTCGACCAGGCCGAGTCTCCGCTCTACGACCTCCAGTTCGAACTGCGTAACAATGAGCCTTACAAAAAACATGTCGACTCGATGGCGTTCGTCATCGCCAATGTCAAGGACCAGCCCCGTATGGAGGAGGTCTTCGAGCAGTACCGCCCCAACCTGGTCTATCATGCTGCCGCCTACAAGCATGTGCCGTTCATGGAGGAGAACCCCTACGAGGCAATCTATGTCAACGTCTTCGGCAGCAAGAATGTCGCCGACCTGGCAATAAAGTACGGCACCGAGAAGTTCGTAATGGTCTCCACCGACAAGGCGGTGAATCCCACCAACGTCATGGGCGCCACCAAGCGTATGGCCGAAATCTATATTCAGAGCCGTTCCACCGACCGCACCCATTTTGTCACCACGCGATTTGGCAACGTGCTGGGCAGCAACGGCAGTGTCATCCCCCTCTTCAAGAAACAGCTCGCCGCCGGCGGTCCATTGACGGTCACCCACAAGGATATCATCCGCTATTTCATGACTATCCCCGAGGCCTGCAACCTGGTTCTCGAGGCCGGTGCCATGGGCGAGGGCGGCGACATCTTCGTCTTCGACATGGGTAAACCGGTCAAGATCTACGACCTGGCAACGCGCATGATACAGCTCTCTGGTCTTAAAGGTATCGAGATTAAGGAGATAGGCCTACGTCCCGGCGAGAAACTCTATGAGGAGCTGCTCGCTACCAAGGAGAACAACATCGCCACCTATCACCCCAAGATTATGCGTGCACAGGTTCGTAAATATCCCCTCGAAGACATAGACCGCGAATACGGCGAACTGCAGGACATCATGTGGACCCTCGACGACCGCCAGATCGTCGCCAAAATGAAAGCCATCGTGCCGGAGTTCATCAGCAACAACTCCATTTATTGCGAGCTTGACAAGAAATGAGGACGGCACTTATCACCGGCATTACGGGGCAGGACGGCTCTTTCCTAGCTGAGTTTCTGCTTGAGAAGGGCTATGAGGTGCATGGTCTCTTGCGCCGTAGCTCGTCGTTCAACACCGGTCGCATCGAGCATCTTTACCTTGACGAATGGGTGCGCGACATGCAGAAGAAACGCCTCGTAGACCTCCATTATGCCGACATGACCGACAGCAGCTCCCTCATCCGTGTGTTGCAGGAGGTGCGTCCCGACGAGATCTACAACCTCGCGGCGCAGAGCCACGTGAAGGTCAGCTTCGACGTGCCTGAGTACACCGCCGAGGTTGATGCTGTGGGGTGTCTGCGACTGCTCGAGGCTGTACGCATCCTGGGCATGACCGGTTCATGCCGCATATATCAGGCTTCCACTTCAGAACTTTATGGCAAGGTTCAGGAAATCCCTCAGTCGGAGACAACCCCGTTCTATCCCCGCTCCCCCTACGGTGTCGCCAAGCAGTATGGATTCTGGATTGTCAAGAACTACCGCGAGAGCTATGGCATGTACGCTGTGAACGGCATCCTTTTCAACCACGAGAGCGAGCGCCGTGGCGAGAATTTCGTCACCCGCAAGGTGAGCCTTGCCGCCGCCCGTATCGCCAAAGGGCTACAGGACTGCCTCTACCTCGGCAACCTCGACGCCCGCCGCGACTGGGGCTACGCCCGTGACTACATCGAGTGCATGTGGCTCATGTTGCAGCAGGACGAGCCCGAAGACTATGTCATCGCCACTGGCGAGAACCACACGGTGCGCGAGTTCGTCACCCTGGCGTTCCATTATGCCGGCATAGAACTCCGCTGGGAGGGCAGCGGCATCGACGAGAAAGGAGTCGACATGGCCTCGGGCCGCACACTCGTGGCCGTCGACCCACGTTTCTTCCGGCCCGCCGAGGTCGACCAGCTGCTCGGCGACCCCACCAAGGCCCGCACTCGCCTCGGCTGGAATCCTCACAAAACCCCATTTGCCGAACTAGTCCGCATCATGGTAAGCCATGACCTTGTCGAGCTTCGGCAGTGCCACAGTTGAAGAACCATGAACCATACTGACAAGATATACGTTGCCGGGCATCGAGGCCTCGTAGGCTCCGCCATCTGGAAGTGCCTTACGGCTCATGGCTACCACAACCTTGTTGGTCGTACCCACGCCGAACTCGACCTTATGGATTCCGCAGCGGTGCGCCGTTTCTTCGATGACGAGCGCCCCGATGTCGTTGTCCTCGCCGCCGCCAAGGTGGGAGGCATCATGGCCAACTCCATGTTCCCCGCCGACTTCATCTACGAGAATCTCCAGATACAGCAGAACGTCATCGGCGAGGCTTTTCGCCACGATGTCGGTAAGCTCCTTTTCCTTGGCAGCACATGTATCTACCCTCGCATGGCTCCCCAGCCTATGGTTGAAGGGTCGCTGCTGACCTCGTCGCTCGAACCCACCAACGAACCTTACGCCCTTGCAAAAATAACGGGGCTGAAGATGTGCCACGCCTTCAACCGCCAGTATGGCACCAACTATATCGCCGTCATGCCCACCAACCTCTACGGCCCGGGCGACAACTTCGACCCAGTCACTTCGCATGTGCTTCCCGCCATAATGGGCAAGATAATAAACGCCAGGCATTCGGGTGCATCGGAAGTGACCCTGTGGGGGACTGGCAAACCTCTGCGCGAGTTCCTGTGGAGCGGGGACATGGCCGACGCGTGCCTCTTCATGTTGGAGAACGTGGATGCCGATGACGCTGACCTTGTGTCGCGGAATTCGAATCACAGAATAGAGAACACCAACTTCGTCAATGTAGGCACGGGCATAGAACATACCATTGCAGATGTGGCACACATGGTTGCCGATGTCGTAGGCTACACCGGCGAGATTCGTTTCGACTCCTCATACCCCGACGGCACGCCACGCAAGCTTACCGATGTCTCGCACATTCATGCCATGGGTTGGCACCACAGCGTAGACCTCGCCGACGGCATCCGCCTACTATATCAGTGGCTTCAGTCAAACAATAAAAAAAGTTAATTGTTCACAGAAATTGTTTCTGTTCAACAAAAAAGTTGTACCTTTGTACCCAGCTAATGTCTTTTTTCTAAAAAAAAAAGATAAAATATCTTATTGAACAATATTTAATTAACTTTTTTATTAACTAATCATTCTTGTTATGTTAAAGCATTTACAAAAACTGTTGCTCATTGCGGCACTATGTGTGCCATGGGTGACACAGGCACAATGCACCAGCGGTCTGAGCTGCCCCATCGTCATCACGATGTATGGAGACTACGATGACAGCTGGAGCTACTACGGGGATATCAACCTCGGTGTCTACCAGAACGGCTCGCTCATCGCCACCGTCGATGGCGACGGCGCGACTCAGGTTGTCGAAAACGTCTCCATCTGTGCGGGCGACTCAGTCTATGTTGTCGTGACATCATGGCAGAGTGACGACAGCGAGTGCTCGTTCGAAATCGCCAACGGCGACGGCACAGTGGTGTTGACCGAGTCGTACATCTCCAGCTTCTCGCTGGGCGACACCGTGGCACGCTTCGAGGGTTCTTGTCCTTCATGCCCCGCACCTTCCAACCTGGTGACCTCCGTCAACGGTGACGAAATCACCTTGTCGTGGACCCCCGGTGGGGACGAGTCTTCATGGATTGTCAGCGACGACACCAACTCATACGTCGCCACCGACACTTTCTACACTTTCCAGAACCTTTACTACAATACGATGTATCATTTGAGTGTCAGAGCCCTCTGCAGCTCTACCGACACCAGTTCTGCTGCTGACACCCACGTTGCCAGCGGCTGCGACCCCAATGGCTGTTCTTTCTCCATTGCCATGCACGACAGCTGGGGCGACGGCTGGAACGGCAACGCCATCAACGGATACATCAACGGCACTCTCGTGTTCACGGCCACTATAGCCTCGGGTAGCGACAATGTCTACACCGGATGTATGGGCGAAACAGACACTTTGGTTCTTTCCTGGATTGAGGGCTCGTACTCTGACGAAGCCAGTTTCCAGGTGGCGTTTGGCGGTGCTGTCCTATTCTCTGGTGAGGGCAGCTCGCTGACCGACAGTGCAACTTTCTTCACTCTGGCCGGTTGCCCCTCATGTTTACCTCCTTCCGGTTTGACTCTTGACTCAGTCACGACAAGCGAAGCTTTCGTTCACTGGACGGCAGAGGGCGACGAGACAAGCTGGGTGGTGTGGATCAACGACTCCATTGTCGATGATGCCACGGACACTACTTACTATTTCTCAGAACTGAGCGCTAATACGATATACTCTATCAAAGTAGCCGCGTTGTGCGACAACGGCGACACCAGCCTTGTAGTAGGCCCCATTCAGGTACGCACTCTGGCTGGTCTTCCCATCAGCGAGTTCCCCTACAGCTGTGGCTTCGAAATCAACGAGGACGGCGACGACGAGGCCTCCGACTGGGTCTTCGAGAACGGCACTCAGACCAACTACTGGATGGTTGGCACCAGCACCAACAACGGCGGCAGCAAGGCTCTCTACATCACCAACGACAGCGCTACCAACGCCTATAGTACTGGTTCGACGAGCTACAGTTTCGCTTACGCCACGTTCCAGTTTGTGGCTGGCGAGTATGCCTACAGTTACAACTGGAAAGCCTACGGTGAGAGCAGCTACGACTTCATCCGTGCTGCGGTTGTCCCCAACACTACTGAATTCACCGCTGGTTCATACAACGGCTTTAACAACACATCCAGTGTTCCCACTGGCGGCATCGCAATAGATGGCGCCAATCGCCTGAACCTCCAGAACAGCTGGCAGACACAGAGCGGCACATTCACAATCCCTGCCGATGGACTTTACAAGGTCGTCTTCATGTGGAGAAACGACGGCAGCGGCGGCTCCCAGCCTCCTGCGGCTATTGATAATATCTCAATTATCCGCAACACATGCCCCGCACCGACCAACTTCGCCTACGACACTGTTGGCGGTGTCATTACCCTCACCTGGACCGACAACAGCGGCTCCAACTGGGAGGTCGTCTACGGCCCGCAAGGCATCAACCCTGGCACTGCCGACAACGTTGAAACCTCTACCAGCACAACGCTCCAGCTCACCGGTCTCACACAGGGCTTCTACGATGCCTACGTCCGCACCGACTGCGGCGATGACGACTACAGCGCATGGGTAGGACCCCTCTCCATCTCGGTCGGCATCACCATCATGAACATGAATGCCGGCAACGACACCCTCTACAGCTGCGCCGCCACCATCTACGACGACGGCGGTCCCAATGCCAGCTACAGCAGCAGCCGCGAAGACCTTCTCGTGGTCTACCCCGACCAGCCCAACCACGGCTTCCTCGTCACCGGTAGTGCTTACACTGAGAGCACGTGGGACTACCTGCGCATCTACGACGGCGTGGGTACCAGCGGCACCATGCTCTTCAACGACTATGGCGTCTCCAATCTCCAGCAAATCGGCCCATTCATGACCGACGGCCCCGTCACCATCACCTTCCATTCCGATGGTTCGGTGAACTATAGCGGCTTCGAAATCAACCTCGCCTGCCAGGCTCTCTCCACCTGTGCCACTCCCACCCAGGTCCGCATGACCGAAGTCTCCAACGACCATGCCACCGTGGCCTGGGTCGACACCAGCAACTCCTGGAACAGCACCACCATCCTGTGGGGCACAGGCAGCGACATCAGCCAGGCTACCGACAGCGCCACTGTGGCAGCCGGCGTCAACAGCTACACCATCACAGGCCTCACCGGCACCACCAGCTATAACGTGTGGGTGCGCGGCGACTGCTCGTCGGAGAGCAGCCGCGCCATCCAGGTCGGCTTCACCACCACCGTCGACTGTGCCCCGGTTCTCAACCTTGCTGTCTCCAGCGTCGACTACCATGCCTTCGGCCTGCAGTGGGATGCTCCTGTGACGGGCTATTCAGCAACAGAGTATATCGTTTCCTGGAAGCACGCCAACGCCTCTGCCTGGACCAGCGACACCACAACCAATACTTTCTATTATATCAGCGGCCTTGGTCTCGACTCGACCTATCAGTACCGTGTCACCACCATCTGCAACACTCAGGTCAGCGATGCCACCAGCGGCAGCGTCCAGACCCTCGGCTGCGGATACACCATCGGCGACGGTGCCAGCACCTACAGCTATCTGCCTACCTATACGTACTACGACTACTGCTATACCCAGCAGATCTATCTTGACAACGAGTTGACCGGCGTCGACAGCATCGCCAGCATCTCGTTCTACACCACAGGCAGCCCCAGCCGTACCATCCGTCTCTTCATGGGCAACACCACGCAGAGCAGCTTCAGCAGCACCAGCAACTATATCCCCGTCGCCAACCTCGACACTGTGTATGAGGGCTCATTGAGCGGCACTGGTTGGATTACCCTTAACCTGACTCATCCTTTCGTACGCACTGCAGGCAGCAACCTCGTTGTTGCCACCGACGACAACTCAGGCACCTGGGTCAGCGCTCCTTCATGGAAAGTCAACAGTGCCCCCAACCGCGCATTCTATTTCTACCAGGACGGCACCGACATCGACCCCACCGCCCCGTCGGCAGGCAGCAGCAGTGTCGTCAACTATGTCAACCAGATCCGTCTGGTGCCCCCGACATGCGTCATCCCCGACTGCGCCACTCCGGTCGTCATGATCGACAGCGTAGGCCAGCATGAGGTATCCATCGTCTTCAACACCGAACCCGGTGTCACATACGAGGTGGCTTACCAGGCCGTGGGCGACAACACATGGACCATCGCCGAAACTGCCAACACAACCGGCAGCTGCACCATCAGCGGCCTTTCGGCTGCCGTCAACTACACCGTCCGTGTAAGCATGGATTGCAACGGCACGACACTCACAGGCTCCATCAGCTTCTGGACTCTCTGCGGCCCTGCTGACCTGCCTGTCACCGAGAACTTCGAAAGCGTCAACTACGGCTACTTCAGCCGCCAGTGCTGGACTACGGGAAGCACCAACGTTGCCTCTGTATCCTACCCCAACTGCTATGTCATCAGCCTCACCGGCGATCCCAACAAGCTCTGCCTCTTCCACGGCGGCGCCTACATGATCCTGCCTCAGATGAACGCTCCTCTCAATGAGCTCCAGGCACGCTTCACCCTCGTACAGGGCGGTGACAGTGTCCGCTTCCTCATCGGTTTGATCGACGACCCGACCCTGCCTATCAGTACCATGACTGTGCTCGACACTCTGATGCGTTCCGACTACGACACCACGTCGTCAACCGCACAGATTACCTACTCGTTCGCCAATATTGACCCGGCCGACAGCGCCAAGCACATCGCTTTCTGGGATGCCTTCAGCGACAACTATACTTTCATCGACAACCTCGTCATCGAGTATATCCCCGCTTGTTCGCCCGTCACCGACCTGGCGGTCAGCAATGTCACCTCGACCACTGCCGACGTCAGCTGGACATCCACCAACACCAACGCCTCGGGCTACATCATCGAGTACGGTCCCCACGGCTTCACTCCTGGCGACGCTACGGTCAACACTGTTGTCGCTGCCACCGCTTCGCCGACAACTCTTACCGGCTTGAACCACAGCACCAACTACGACGTGTATGTCTACACTGCCTGCACAACCCTCGGCGACACCTCCATCGCAGCTGGCCCCGCAGCATTCACCACCACTTGTGGTGCACTGACCACACTTCCCTACTTCATGAACTTTGAGAACATCATGCCTGCAGGTACCGGCAGCAGCAACACCAGCTATCTGCCCAACTGCTGGACAGTCTCCTCGACTGGCACGGTGCCTCACATCTATTATACCACCGCTACCGCCTATGCCCCCTCGCAGGCCTATGCCCTGCGCGTCGTCAACGACGGCTACCTGGTGTTGAACGAGATGGGTGTGCCGCTGAACACACTGATGCTCTCCTTCCATGACTACAACTTCAGCCCCTCGGACCACAGAATCATAGTGGGTGCCGTCGACAACAACGCCTCTGGTTTCGAGAGTACCTTTACTCCTATCGATACCCTCCCGCTCGCCTCGTACCCCAACGAGAGCATGCAGGCCTCCTATCTCGTCGACTACACCGGCACGGCCAACTACATAGCCCTCAAGTTCGAAGGCAACTCTGGCACCGGTACAGCCCATTATATCGACAACCTCACCATCGATGTGGCTCCCTCGTGCATCGCTCCGCAGCGTGTCCATGCCGTCAACCTGACCAATACCGTATGCGACATCGTATGGTCTACCAGCCAGGCTACCAACTACAGCATCGAGTACGGCCTCCACGGCTTCACCCCCGGCACCGGCACGACGATGACCACTACCACCCGTGCCGCCAGCTTCACCGGCCTGACACCCAACACACAGTATGATGGCTACATCGTCGGCGTATGCAGCGCCACTGAGCATAGCGACACCACGTTCTTCACCTTCAACACCCTCATCGCAGCTCCGGCCACGGTGCCTTACCTCTGCGACTTCGAGCAGCCCGACGTCAACGGGTGGGAACTCATCAACGGAACGCAGTCCAACTACTGGATGGTCGGCGCCATTGATGCCAACAATCGAGCTCTCTTCATCACAAACGACAGCGTCAACAACAGCTACTCGGGAAGTGAAGCCACTGTCTTCGCCTCGCGCGTGCTCAACCTCGCACAGGCAGGCGAATATGCCTTCTCGTTCGACTGGATGTGCCAGGGCGAGAGCAGTTGGGATTATCTCCGTGCAGCCCTTGTTCCCGTCGGTACGGAACTCACACCCGGCAACCTCAGCGGCTTCGACAACAGCTCTGCCATGCCTACAGGCGGCATAGCCATCGACGGCGGCTACCGCATGAACAGCAACAGCTCGTGGGCTACACAGGAAGGTACCTTCAACCTGACCCAGCCCGGCAGCTACCGCATGGTCTTCATGTGGCGCAACGACAACTCGGTCTACTACCAGCCACCGGCGGCAATTGACAACGTCTCGTTGGCTCTCAATGTATGCCCGATATCGAACCTCGCTGCCAGCAACGTGACGGGCAGCACCGCCACCGTCTCTTGGAGCAGCAACTCCAACAGCTACGAGGTTGAGTACGGCACCGCTGGTTTCACAATCGGTACCGGTACAGCGCAAACCACTACCGACACCACTGTGGCTCTCGCAGGTCTCAGCTCGCTTACCTCGTATGATGTCTATGTGCGCGGCTTCTGCGGCACCAACGACACCAGCCGTTGGTACAAGGTGCGTTTCTCCACCGCCATGTGCGACAACCCCTCTGTGGCTTTTGCTTATGACACTGCTATCGCTACTCCGGGCTCTTCGTCTAATGCACCAATCGGTTACAGCTACTACAACTACAGCTACACCCAGACCATCATCGACGCGGCTCGCATGGCCGATCTTTCTGGTGATATCAGTGCATTTACGTTCACTCCCGCTTCGACCTCGGCCGGCAGCTATTTTACCCACATGGATGTCTACATGGCCAACGTCAGCGAGTCCGACCTCACCTCCGGATTTATCTATCCTGACGACAGCACTCACGTCTTTGTGCAAGTGATTTCCGACGGAAACTTCAACTTTGACAACGATACTGTACAGTTCCATGCTTTCGATACCCCATTCACCTGGGATGGCCAAAGCAATGTGCTCTTCGTCGTGAACCGCCGTCATGGCAGCTGGACTTCCGGCTCCTCGTTTGTCACCTATTCTGACAGCACTACCACTGGAAAGACACGCTATGTCAGCAGCGACGGCAGTGTCTACAACCCCGCCACCGTTTCAGGCGGTTCGGTGGGCGACTTTGTCGGCGACATGATGTTCTTCAGCTGCGCTGCCGGATGCTCCAGACCTTCTGGCCTCTATGCCTCCAACATCGACTACCAGGGTGCCTCACTGAATTGGACTTCTAGTTCGGCCACCGACTTCGAGGTCGCCGTCAAGGCTGTCACTGATGCTTCATGGCCCGCAGAGGTCAGCGTCAGCAATGCTTTGAGCTATGCTGTGACTGGTCTCAGCGCTGCCACTCGCTACCAGTTCCGTGTCCGCGCCATCTGCGACGCCACCGAGGGTCTCATCTCCGACTGGACTATGGGTTCCTTCGTGACCGACAGCCTGCCCTGCTTCGACCCGTCGAACCTCCAGGCTAGCGCCACTGGCTACACCACCGCAACCCTCGCATGGGATGCCGACGCCAGCCAGAACCTCTGGGAGATCCACGTCTGGAACAGCTCGTTCGACACCAGCTACTCCGCCACCGGCAACCCGTTCACCGTCACCGGCCTCGCTGCCAAGACCGGCTACAGCGCCGCGGTCAAGGCCATCTGTGGCAACGGTGCCGCGGAGAGCGAGTACAGCAACACCATCCAGTTCACCACCGACAGCTGTGCCAAGGTCACCGGCGTCACCGTCAGCGGCACCACAGCCAGCAGCACCACGGTCAGCTGGACTCCGACAGGTGCCAGCAAGTACATCGTTGAGTACGGCGACTACCACTTCAATACTGGTGACGGTACCTCTGTCACCGTCGAGAACGCCACCTCCTACACCATCACAGGCCTGCGTGCCAACTACGACTACTCTGTAGCCGTGAAGGCCGTCTGCGAGGAAGGTGTGGAGGGCAA
>JAFSKP010000030.1 GCA_017448905.1 Bacteroidales bacterium
CTCATGCCACCGAGGCCGGCGGTGATGAAGAGCTTGCCAGCGGTGCCGCCACCGAGCTTACGGGCGGCATTCAAAACCGTAATAGTTGTGCCATGGACAATGCCCTGTGGGCCGATATACATATAGCTGCCGGCGGTCATCTGGCCATACTGGGTCACGCCGAGGGCGTTGTAGCGCTCCCAGTCGTCGGGCTTGCTGTAGTTGGGAATCATCATGCCGTTGGTCACGACCACGCGCGGCGCATCCTTGTGGCTGGGATAGAGTCCCATGGGGTGACCGCTGTACATCACGAGGGTCTGCTCGTCGGTCATCTCGCTGAGGTATTTCATCACGAGGCGGTACTGTGCCCAGTTCTGGAAGACGGCACCGTTGCCGCCGTAGGTGATAAGCTCGTGGGGATGCTGAGCCACGGCTGGGTCGAGGTTGTTCTGTATCATCAGCATGATGGCGGCAGCCTGACGGCAACGGGCAGGGTACTCGTCGATGGGACGGGCATACATCTTGTACGTCGGACGCAGACGGTACATATAGATGCGACCGTACTGTTTCAATTCCTCGGCGAACTCCTTGGCAAGCATCTTGTGGTGCTTGGCGGGGAAGTAACGCAGGGCGTTGCGGATGGCCAGCTTCTTCTCGGCAGGCGTGAGGATGTCCTTACGCTTGGGGGCATGGTTCACCGTGGGATCATAAGGTTGGGGTTCGGGCAGCGGGTCGGGAATGCCGAGCCGCAATTCATTCTGGAATTCTTCTGATGTCATAATGTATATGTTGTTTATTGTTAATCAATGAAATGAATTATATTCTTTTGTTTTGTGAATAGCTCCTCACGAGTTTGCAAATTTACATATTTTTCACAATACAATCACCAACGTGAGAAAACCAAAGACATTCTGGTTAGAAACTCAGCTGCAATCCCAGCTCGAGGCGCGGCAGGTCGAGGTCGGGCTGACTCATCCTGAACCGTCCATATAGGCCTATGCAATCCCACACCAGACGCGTCGTCAGACCCCAGTCGTAGTAGCTTCGCGGCTTGACGTTGTCGTATGACACTCGTGTCGCCGAGCTGGCTCCGTCTGTCGCCGCTGAGTTGTAGCTGATGCGGTATTCGCTTTCCTGCAGGCCCGCAAATACGCCCAGATCCCAATGGAGTCCTTTGCTCATCATGCCTCCTGTCATGATACGGATGCGCTGGAAGAATTCAAGGTTCACATTGTCAATAATGTGGTGCTTGTGTTCGACATTGCCGAAGTCGGTCAGTTGCAGACTCCTGTCCCAAGTGTTTGGCGAACCATGTGCGTAGCGGAAGGTGCTGAATTCGACTTCCAGTCCCAAACCCAGCGAATACCACTTCTTGAAATTGCGCATCGCCCTCAATCCTATGTTCCAGGCGTCGCTGTAGTGCAGAGGGTCGTCGCTTCCGAAAATCCATTTCATCCCATACTGGATGTATCCCTCTGACAGGTATCTCTGTCCAACACCCCAGTTGCTGACCGTGTTGTCGGCCAGGCTGCGGTTGCCGTTTTCTGTGTAGTCCTCCTTGAAGAAGCCTGTCGTGTCTATCACATGATATTCGAACTCGTGGTTCTCGTTGGAAAAATAGATGCTGTCGAGCTTGGAGAGACGGTATCTGTTGGTGAAGCCGTTGACATGGACTACGAGGTCGTATCCCCATATTGCTGCTTTTGGGAAGGCGATATATGTCGTCTCGTCAAGATGCGGTATGCCCAGGTTGACATATCGCTCCACCCGGCCTTGGCGGTCCTGGATCTTGAACATGACCACGTCGTCGGCCTTGCCGGCGCCCATACCTGTCGTTTTGAAATCAAGGCTCGCGTTGCGCGGTTTCGTCACTTTCGCGGGTTGCACCAGCAGGTATTGTCCTCTCTCCTCGAACTGGAATGTGGCGGCATGTTCGATGGTGCGCTTGGACTCGTCGGTGAAGAACGAGGCCTGCGGCACGCCATATCCCAGGGCATAGTCATAGTACGGGTAGAGGTCGCCGCTCTCTTCGATGAGCTGTTTCATCTGCATGGCGTTCGTCATGGTGCCGCGCATGGCCTGATAGGCACAGGCACAGAACCCTGCCGTCAGGGGCGACGCGAACGAGGTGCCGTATGCAAAGTCGGTCGCCGTGTCGTTATGAGGGTCGGCCACTTCGCAGTAGCCGAAGTTGCACACGTTGGGTTTGAGTCTTCCGTCCGATGAGGGACCGTAGCTGCTGAAGCTGATGTGGCTGTAGCTCTTCAGCGAGGGGTTGATGCCCCCTACGCAGATGACGCTGTCGGCATCGGCGGGCGTGATGATGCACTTCCATTTGCTGTCGTCGCCCTCGTTGCCGGCCGAGTTGCATACCAGCATCCCCTTGCGTGCTGCCATGTTGGCGGCCTTGGCCACATAGCTGCGGCCGTCCATCTCCCATGTGTAATGGCGGTCTTTGCCGTAGCCCAGCGAGCTGTTGATGATGTCTGCCCCGTTCTTGTCGGCCCATTCCACTGCCTGAGCCCACCAGACCTCCTCTTTGAAGGGCTCGGGGTCGACCTCGGTCTTGGCGAGCAGGAAGGTGGCTCCTGTCGCCAGTCCCAGCTGCCGTTCGCCCAGTCGGCCCGCAATGCAGCTCAGCACCATGGTGCCATGGGTATGACGGTCATAGACATTTTCTCTTTTCTTGGTGAAATCCCAGGTGGCGACAATCTGGTTGTTGTCGCGCAGATGCTTGAAGGCGGCATGGGTGTTGACGGCATGAAAGCCTCCGTCGAAGACGGCGACGCGAACACCCTTCCCGTCAATGCCTCCCTTCACGAAAAGGTCGCCCTCCATGCGCAACAGCTGGTCGGTAATGGTCAATCCGGGTTTTTTGGAATCGAGGTTTGTAATGGAATTGTCGTTGGGCTGGCGTGCATTGCGGCATTCGGCTATCTCCATCTCCGTGGCTATGATGTCTGTCCTCAGCACAAAGGGTAGCCTTGCGATGGCGGCTATTTCCTCGTCGCTGGCCATGACGGCCACGGCATTGAGCCATCGGCTCTGCCCCACCTCTTCTGTGGCGATGGCATCGACCTGCTGCACATAGCTCTCGTTCAGCGGGTAGTTGCTGATGTCGAAGAGGTCGGCATTGTTGAGCCGGTAACGCTCTATTGCCTTGCTGTCGAAGTAGCTGTAGGGGTCGAATGTCGTGCCGGCCTTGTCGGCGAGGAGTACCCAGTAACAGTTCTGACTGTTGACGATTGGAAGATGTAGGCCGAGAAACAGCAGCAGTAAGGCTGCTACAAGATTTTTTTTCATTGTTTACCTTAATATAGAATGTAAGACTTCGTGTGACTTGAAATTGTTGAAATCGGCAAGGTGTATATGGTAGTACTCGAGCAGGTTGCCGAGGGTTGTGCCTCGCTGGCGGGCATTGAGCAATGGCGACACATTGCCTGCTGACAGGCAGGCATGGAAGTGCGAGCTCGACTCTGCATCAAGATAGTAGTCGATGTCTCCTGCCTGCAGGCTCTGCTGCATGAATGGCGTCGGAGCCGCAAGGAAACGCCCCTCCTTGAGGTTGAAGAAGGGCTCGCGCTTGCTGTAGTTGTCCATGGGCTCGATGCCGAGGTGTGAGGCTGCGCGTATCATGAATCTTATCGGCTGGAAGGCGTCGTGTGTGCCGCTGTCCACCTGCTCCAGTTCGTCGACGACAAAGTCGAAAAGCCGCTGGTTTGGCTCGTTCTCTTTCAGCGACTTGTATAGCACCTCGTCCATGAAGAACCGCAAAGCCATCTTTACGGCATCGCTGCTGAAGTCGTGCCTGTATGTGGCGGGGCGCATCTCTTTGACAAATTGCAGCTCCTTCTTGGGATTGTTGTACACTGTCATGTCGAGGTGCGAGAGGGGCTGCAGCAGGTTCTGTTTGGTGCGCCCTTTGGCGGTGCGTACACCTTTTATTATATAGGAACACAGACCCAGGTCGCGTGTGAAGACCTTGGCGATGACGCTTGTCTCGCCATATTTGATGGTATGCAGGATGAGACCTTGGGTGTTGAGTGTCATTAGCGTACAATGAGTATTTTTGTTGCAGAGCGCATCGAGCCGTCCTCGGCCGAGGCGAAGACATAATAGACTCCCGAGGCGACGCTTTTGCCCTCATGGGTGCGGCCGTCCCAGATAGCCTGGCCGCCGTTGGCGCGTGTGGCGTAGACCGTGTTGCCGGCGGCATCGGTGATGTGGACAATGGCGTTGCGTGTGAAACCCTTGATGGCTATCAGGCCGTCGAAGCCGGGGCGTACAGGGTTGGGGAAGGCGTGGATGTCGTCCATCGGATTGATGAAGGCGTAGGTGGCTGTGGTGCGGTAGGACTGCACTCCGCGGTCGGTGACTACGAAGAGCTCGCCGCTCCACGGCATGATGGCCAGCGAGACAATCTTGTCAGAGAACAGTGGTGTC
Source organism: Bacteroidales bacterium (assembly GCA_017448905.1). Lineage (GTDB taxonomy): Bacteria > Bacteroidota > Bacteroidia > Bacteroidales > P3 > Colimorpha. The sequence continues at coordinate 4,423 of JAFSKP010000030.1, forward strand.
TCGGCGGCCGTGAAGTGCTCCAGCTCCTGAAGCCCGTTGGCCGACAGCAGGTAAAGCCCCCCCGTCGATGTGCCTACCCATTTGCGGTTGGCGCCATCGACGACGATGCTTGTGATGCTTTCGTATGCCATCAGGTATTCGGTGATGCCGTTCTCGTTGAAGAGTATGTTGTTGCAGGTCACTGGCGACTTCTCGCCGCCGCCACCGTTGTCGAATACGTTGGCAAGGTTGTAGATGACCTTGATGCCTTTGTTGGTGCCTATCCATATCTGACCGCTATGGTCCTGAACCAGGCAGTTGACGGTCGATGTCTGGAGCTTCGCCCCGTTGTTGGGGTCGATATAGGAGAAGCGGTTTGCGCCGTCATGGGCGAAGATGCAGTTCTGGCGTCCCCAGAAGAGCTTGGTGTCGTTGATGCTGTCCCATATTATCCTGTCAATGTCGCTTGTCACCACACCTATGGTGCTGAAATTGGCCCACGAGCCGTCGCTGCGCCTGACGGCAAGGGCGGCACCTGTCAGCGAGTTGGTGAACCACGCGTTGCCCTCTTTGTCGTAGGCGACACCGCCGTTGAGGAGGGCACTGTAGTTGTTCAGGCTGAAGCGGGTCAGCGCCCCGTCGCTGTTGGAATCGTTGTAGAATGCAGTGACCTTGTTGTCGTTGATTTCGACGATGCCGCTGCCCCACACCGTTGCCATAAGCTGTTTGCCGTTGGCAGGGTTGACTGCCACGTCGACGATGTCGTACTTGCCTCTGAGAATCCCGTTGGGGTCGTCGAGGGTTCTCCAGTCGGAACCATGGAGGCTGTAGATGTCGGCGACATTGTAGACGCCGGTGTATGTGGCACTGTGACCACCCGGGCAGATGAAGAGGGTGCTGTCGTAGGCCACAACCCTGTAGGCGTTGGGCGACCAGGGTCCTCCGGGACTGAAAGAGTGGGACTCGGTGCCGGCGGCATTCACCGACACCAGCGAAGCCCAGTTGTGGGCCACCCAAAGGGTGCCGTTGCGGTCGAGGGTGGCATCGTTGGGCTGCATGTCCATCCAGTCGACGTCGCCTATTGAGCGTTGCAACGTGCCGTTGCGGTCGTAGACTTCGATGGCGCGGTCTCGGCACACCACTATCCGCTGCTGTGCGAACCTGAAGCTGCGGATGTCGCCGTTGAGCAGGGGCGCGAAGGCCAACGGTCCGGATTCGCGGTAGAGGGAGGTGTCGCCAGAGTCCTGTACCAGTGCCAGCAGCCGCCCGTCGTCGCTTACGGCAAGGTGCGTGATGCGTTGCCCTGCAAGAAGCGAGCTGTTGTCGCGGCGCCACGTGGTGACGAGGCTGAGCAGTGGACTGTCCTTCGGGGCTGTATAGATGCCGCTGTCGGTGGCTGCGACGATGAGGCTGTCGGTGAAAACCACATCGTTCACGTTCATCATGCCGCCGTCGCTGCCCAGATAGATTGTCTCGCTGATTTCGTCGCGGTTCATGTCGATAACCACGATGCCGAAGGCACACGCCAGAAAGGCTTTGCGGTTCTTGAAGCTGATGCTGTTGATGCGTTTGCTGCCGGCAATATTGCTGCGTCTGATGTCGTTGATATTGTATGCTTTGTCGTCCTTGATGATGTCAATGTTGGCGTTGGAGTAGGCCACCATAACATAGTGCGTCTGGGGGTCGTATGCGAAGGTGTTCACTCCTACGTCGTTGAGTGAGGTGGTCTTGTTGAGGCGGTTGACGGTATTGTCGTCGAGGTCGTAGTAGAAGAGGGCATCTGCCGAGGAGCAGATGATGCGGTCGTCGGCAGCCTCAACGTGGAGCAGTTCGCTGTAGGAGAGATGGTCGCGCCATTTGCCTACAGCCAGCTGTGAGTGTGACGGCAGTGCGACGGCAAGGAACAGGACGAGTGGGAGAAGCTGTCTCATGGCGGATGCTTTTTTCATTTGGGGGAGGTGGCTCCGGGTCGGTGTGAGCCACCTGAATTGTCTTTGCGGAAAAGGAGGGTCTGGTACAGGACCGCCAGCAGCCAGGTGACGGCGGTGCTCAGCAGCGCTGTGAGGAGAATGCTGAAGAGTCCTGTGATGTCGAAGACCAGAAGCGAATGGTACACGATGTTGTAGGCCAGGATGAGCAGGAAAAGGTAGAGCGAGTATTGCTGGTAGGGCACGGTGCGGATGCTCGGGGTGTCTATCTCGTTGTTGTTGTCGCCACGCACAATTTTGTCGAGCCAAATGCCACGCAGGAATGCCACTACGGTACAGGCAGAGGCGTTGAATCCCAGCATGTTTGACGACATGTCGGCTACAAGCCCGGTGCCGAAGGCTATGAGCATCATGGGTATCGCAGGCATGCTGGTGGGGAGCATGGCGATGAAAAGGATGTAGAGGCACGGGTTGATGTAGCCTCCCAGATAGATGTTGTCGAATACGAAGAGTTGTAGCAACATCAGTAGCAGGAAACGTCCGATATTTCTGAATACCAATTGACTATTCATTTTCTCTGAAGGTTCTGTTCAACAAGGTGTCCTGCTCGGATTTGAAGCGGTTGTCGACGATATAGACGTGGTTGAGCGTGTTGAAGTCGGTGGCCAGGCGTACGCGAATCTTGTAGAATCCGCTGCCCTGGAAACTCTCGAAGTCGTCGATGTATCCCACGGCGATACCTTCGGGGAAGTCGTTGGCGAGGCCGCTGGTGACGATGGTGTCGTTCTTGTGGAGCTGGTAGGTGGTGGGTATGTCGGTCACAGTGGCGTAGCGGAAGTCGCCTCCCTCCCAGGTGAGCGAGCCGGTGGAGTTGGTGCGTTTCAGCTTCACGCTGTTGCGGCTGTCGGTGTGCAGCACCGGCATCACTGTGGCGAAGTTGCGTGTGCAGCCGACGATGACTCCGACAATGCCTTGTGGCGAGATGACAGCCATGTCCATCTTCACCCCCTGGGCATAGCCTTTGTTGATCATCATGTAGTTCTTGGCCTTGTTGTATGAGTTCTTGATGACTTGCGCGTCGGTGTAGGAGTAACGTTGCTTGTATACAGTGTCGTTGACGGTGAAGACGCTGTCGTTGTATGAGATGTATGACGATGCCAGCTGGGCGCGGAGCATGGCGTTCTCGGCGGCAAGGTGCTCGTTCTCGGCTCTGAGCCTGAAATAGCCTGTGATGCCCGACACACTCTTGTGCCAGACTCCCGCCACGGCATTGCCCCACCGTATGACATGGCTGCTCTGGTAGACGCTGTTCTGCACGATGAGCACCACGGCAGCGGCCTCAAGGAGCGCGAAGACGATGACATGCATGTGGCGTGCCAGGAAATCACCCAGACTGTTGTTGTCTTTGTTCATCGGGTCAGGAACTGCTCTATCTTCTCACGTGTCTCGTCTACGGCACGCGTAAGGTCGTCGTTGACTATGGTGACATCGAATTTCGTGGACTCTTCGAGCTCCTTGGCCGAGCGGCCAAGGCGTTTCATGATTGACTCCTCACTCTCGGTGCCGCGGCCGCGCAGACGCTGCTCCAGCACCTCGATAGAGGGTGGCATGACAAAGATGGCCAGTGCGTCGTCGCCGAAGAAGCGCTTGATGTTCAGGCCTCCGTTGACGTCTACGTCGAACACTATGACTTTGCCGTTCCCGCAGATGCGGTCAATCTCGGACTTCAGTGTGCCATAGCGCGTGTTGGCATAGACCTCCTCCCATTCCAGGAATTCGTCGTTCTTGACGCGGGCATCGAATGTGTCGGGCGAGAGGAAATAGTAGTCGATGCCGTCGCGCTCGCCGGTACGCGGTTGGCGGCTTGTGGCCGAGATGGAGAACTCGAAGCAGTCAAAATACCGCATCAGCTGCTTGATGATGGTGGTCTTGCCTGAACCCGATGGGGCTGAGAAAAGAATTGCTTTGCGTTTCAAGGGTTATGGATTATGGGTTGTTGCTTATGGGGATTATCTGTTCCTTAAATCAGAACTTCCTGTCAAAGACGTTGTAGAATGTCTTGACTGTCAACGATTCGTCGTCCCATTTGTACTGTTGTGATACATTTTGGACATACTCCAGGGCCTCGTTGCGTTCATTGATGGCGTTGAGCTTCATTATGAAATCGTTGTACCCTTTCATGTTGTTGTGGAACAGCTCGTTCATGAAGCTGAACTTGTCGTTGATGTTGATCACGGTTCGTAGGTCTTTGACTTTGGAGGCGTTGAGCTTGCTGTCGATGTCTGATGGTCTGCTCGGACTCAAGCTGTCGGCAATGGTGCGCGGTGTTGCTTTCTCTGCCGAGGGCTTGAAATAGTCGAAGAGTGATGGCTGCTTGTTCTCGGCTTTGGTCGAAGCCTGTGGCGTTGCGTTGGGGCTTGTCGTGTCGGATGATTCAGTCTCGACGGGTTTGGTGTCGGCGGATGCATTATCGCTTGTCTGCTCCCGAGTATCCGTTTTATTCGACTCATAAACGTCCGATATGGTGCGTTTCGCTGACACGGTGTCGGCAATGGTGCCTGTCCTCTGTTTGTCGTTCAGCTTTTCCCAGATGGTTTTGGGATGTTCCTGCTCCTTGTTGTCGGCGACGGCTGCCTTCATCTCTTCCGGCTCAGGCTCGGGTTCTGGCACTGGTTCCGGTTCCGGCACTGGTTCTGGTTCCGGCACTGGTTCCGGTTCCGGTTCCGGTTCCGGTTCCGGCACTGGTTCCGGCCCTTCTTCAAAGAGGTCGTCGTTTTGCTTGCCCTCGATGTCTTCAATGCTTGGCATCTGCGACTGTATCTGCTCTTGCGCCACCAGGTCGGGGTCGGCAGCGTAGAGTGGCTCGGCATCAATGTCGGCCATCAGCACCGCTTCGGTGAAGTCGACGGATAGAGGCGCTACTGGCTTCTCATCCTCTGTGGGAAGCATGTAAACGGCATCGTACATGTCGCGAAGTGCCGCAAGGAGCATGTCCCGCTCTATTAGTGGTGATTTCTTTTTGTGCTCATCGAGGCGCGACACCAGTTCGCTTATCCTGTCGAGATGCTGTGCGAGAGTTTTGCTTACTTTTTCCATCTTTGTATATTGTCTATTTTTTTGCACTACAATTACTTGCCCATAATAGTGGGCAATGAAATATTTTGTAAAGATACAATATAAAAAACAAATATAGACAAATTGAGTCACTAAGTTTTCATCATGTCCCGTTGAAAACTATTTCGTATTATCCAGATTTATTAACTAACTTTGCATTCGCTCATGGTTATGTAAATTACAGGTAATATATTAATAACAAATTAATTAATTCAATGAAACGAGCTAAATTTTTCGTCAGTTTTGTTGTGGTGATGCTTGTTGTGGGCACCACTGCATTCGCACAAAAGAAGTACAACTACCGCACCTTCGACAACGACCCCATGGGCGTTCGGGAGTACACCCTCGACAACGGCCTGAAGGTCTTCATGAGCGTCTATAAGGATGCCCCTCGCATCCAGACCTACATCGCCGTACGTGCCGGCTCCAAGAACGACCCCCACGAGACCACTGGCCTTGCTCACTACCTGGAGCACATGCTCTTCAAGGGTAGCCACCAGCTCGGAACCACCGACTGGGCACGCGAGAAGAAAGAACTCGACAAAATCGAGGCTCTCTACGAGGTCTACCGCCGCACCACCGACGACAAACGCCGCGCCGAAATCTACCACCAGATCGACAGCATCAGCTACCTGGCCTCCACCATCGCCATCGCCAACGAGTACGACAAGGCCATGACCGCCATCGGCAGCGAAGGTACCAACGCATTCACCAGCAACGACTACACCATGTACGTCGAGAACATCCCCGCCAACCAGCTCGAAACCTGGGCCAAGGTGGAGGGTGACCGCTTCCCCAACCTCGTCCTTCGCCTCTTCCACACCGAGCTCGAGGCTGTCTACGAGGAGAAGAACATCGGCATGGCTCAGGACAACCGCCGCGTCAACGAGACCATGATGGCCGCACTCTTCCCCCACCACCCTTACGGAACTCAGACCACCATCGGCACCATCGAGCACCTCAAGAACCCCTCGATGAAGAACATCCGCGAATACCACGCAGCCTACTATGTGCCTAACAATATGTGCATTGCTATGGCTGGCGACTTTAATCCCGACGAGGCCATCAAAATCATCGACAAATACTTCGGTGGCTGGAAGCCTGGCACGGTGCCTGGCTTCACCAAGGTGAAGGAAGATCCCATCACCACTCCCATCATCCGCCTCGTCAACGGACAGGACCCCGAGAGCATGACCATAGCCTTCCGTATCGAGGAGGGTAATGGCAGCCGCGACGTTCTGCTTGCCCAGGCTCTCGAGATGGTGCTCAACAACGGCTCCTGCGGTCTCATTGACCTCAACCTCAACCAGAAACAGCTCTGCCTCGGCGCCTACGCCGGAACCTACGCCCTCAACGACTATGCCGCCTTCATGCTCGGCGGCCGACCCACACAGGGACAGAGCCTCGGCCAGCTGCGCGACCTGCTCCTCGGCCAGCTCGACCTGCTGAAAGAGGGCCAGTTCGACGAGAGCCTCATCGAGGCCAGCATCAACCAGCTCAAGCTCCAAATCATGAAGCAGGCCGAGAGCAACAACAGCCGCGCCAGCCAGATGGCCTACGCCTTCGTCCAGCACCAGGACTGGGGCGACGTCTGCAACGAAATCAACGAGCTGGCAAAAATCACCAAGAAGGACATCGTCGATTTCGCAAAACGCATCTTCAAGGATAACAACTACGTCATCATCTACAAGCATCAGGACACCCCCGACCCAGTGACCAAGGTCACCAAACCCGCCATCACCCCCATCGAGGTGAGCCGCGACAACGAGAGCCCCTTCCTCGCACAGGTGAAAGCCGACGCCGCCAAAGCCAAACCTATCCAGCCACAGTTCGTCAACTTCAAGAAGGACCTCCAGAAAGGCAAGACCGCAGGTGGCAGCGAGGTGCTTTATGTGAAGAACAACGAGAATGCTACCTTTACCCTCCAGTACCGCTTCGAGTTCGGCGAGAACGCCGACCGCAATCTCGATATGGCATCGGCTCTCATCGAATACCTCAACACCGACAAGCATACCGCCGAGCAACTGCAGGAAGAGTTCTACAAGCTGGCCTGCTCGTGGAGCTTCGGAACCGAAGGCCGCAACTGCTACGTCCACATCTCCGGTCTGGCAGAGAACATGGAGAAAGCCATGACCCTCGTCGAGGAAATCATGAGCGGCGTGCAGCCCAACGACGAGGCGCTGCAGATGCTCGTCGAACGCGCCATCAAGAGCCGCACCGACAACAAGACCAACCAGCGTGCCGCCTTCCGCGCCCTCAACACCTACGGCATCTACGGCGAGCGGTACATCCGCGAGACCAACAAGAGCGATGCCGAGCTCCGCGCACTCACCGCACAGCAACTCTGCGACATCATCCACGGCCTCTTCAGCTACAAGCACCGTGTGCTCTACTACGGTCCGCTGTCACTCAAGGATGCCACCGCCGCCGTCGACCGCATCCACAAAGTGAAGGCCAGCAAGGATGTCCCCGCCAACAAGGTCTACCAGCCCCAGGCTACGGGCGAGAACCAGGTGCTCTTCGTCAACTACGACGCCAAGAACACCTACGTCACCGAATACTTCCGCGGCAACCACTTTAACACCGCCACCGTGCCTGGCATGAACCTCTTCAACGAGTACTTCGGCGGCTCGATGAACGCCATCGTCTTCCAGGAAATGCGCGAGAAACGCAGCCTCGCCTACAGTGCCAGCAGCCACTACACCTACGGCTCCGACAAGGACGGATTCTTCTTCAACAGCGCCAACGTCATCACCCAGAACGACAAGCTGATGGACGCCCTCGCCGCCTACGAGGAGCTCTTCAACGACATGCCGCAGAGCGAGGCCAACTTCAAACTGGCCAAGGATGCCCTCCTCGCCGGCAGCCGCACAGCCCGCACCACCAAGTTCGGCATCATAAGCAGCTACCTCACCTGCGAGCGTATGGGCTGGAAAGAGCCGCTCCGCAAGCAGAACTTCCAGGCCTACCAGAAGCTCACCATGAACGACCTCGTCGACTTCCAGCAGCAGCACATCAAAGGCCAGAAAAAATTCTACCTCATCCTCGGCAAAGAGAGCGAGATGGACTTCAACGCCCTCAGCAAGTATGGCAAGGTGAGGAAACTCACCCTTGACGAGATTTTCGGTTACTAACCTACAATAAAACAAAAAGGGTGTACCGGCAGCGTCCGGCACGCCCTTTTTCTTTTGAACATGCATCGAGCCAATAACGACAAGTCCTCAATCACCGGTGCGGCGGTCTCTGTTGTGGCCGCCGTGCTGTTCGTCGGTCTCTTCTGGGGATTCGGGTGGCTGACCCATTGGGATACACGTTTCTTCTCGACGGGCAGCGACGATCTCGTAAAGGATGTCTACACCACCACCTACCATGCGGCCTACGACGACAGCATGACCATGTCGCACGCCATGAATTATCCTTACGGCGAGTACTACACGTTCACCGGCATGCAACCCCTCGTGGCAGCCCCTCTGCAGTGGCTACGCACTGCCGGTGTGCCTCATACAGAACGCGCTGTGCTGCCGTTGATGAACCTCCTCTCGCTGCTCTCCATAGTTCTCTGCTGCCTGTTTCTCTTCCTGCTGCTGCAGGAACTCAAACTGCCCACCTGGTATGCGGTGGTCGGGGCACTGCTCATCACCATGATGTCGCCACAGCTGCAGCGCTTGGGTGCCCACATGTCCCTGAGCTATTACTGTGCCATTCCCATGCTGCTCTACTTAACCTTGCGTCACCTGCGCAGCGGTGCATGGGGCTGGGCTGTGGCCAACGGCTCGGCAATGCTCCTCTTCGGTCTCTGCCACCCATACTATATCGTATTCTATGTCGTCATACTCGGCGGCGAGGCTGTCTATCTGGCAGTCAGGCACGACCGACTGCCTTGGAACGGCAGTCGGCCCTGGCTCCGCATCGCCGTCTCCGTCTTTCTGCAGCTCGTCATTCCCTTGTCGCTCTTCTATCTGTTCACACACGTCGGTCTCCCCGACGGCGAAAGGACGGCAATACCATCGGGATTCCGTGCCTACCGGGGCCGGATAGAGGGCATCCTCTTCCCCTACGGGCGGCTCTATTTCTTCGAGGAAAGCAGGCTGTTCGCCAATGTGCAGTGGGAGGCACGCAACTATGTGGGCGTTGTCGCCGTTGTGGCCATCGTGCTGGTATTATGTCATTTCTTTCGCTGCCTTGCAAAAAAGCAATTCGCCAACGCATTACGGCCCACCGACAGCCGGGAACTCAACCTGATGTTGCTACTTGCAACGCTCCTCTTGCTCTATTCCTGTGGTGTACCGTTCAGCTGGATGCCACGCAACATCGTCTCCTACATAGGCCCCCTGGCCCAGTTCCGTGCCCAGGGGCGTTTCGTATGGCTTTTCTGCTATGTCATCAACATCGTGGCACTCTACGGCCTCTACCGCTGGTGGCAGGCCTCTCCATCCGCTAAACGCCGATGGATTATGGTTGCAGCCCTTGCCGTCATGGCGGCCGAGGGGACTGCCTACAACTGGCATAACAAGGCATGGTATACATGCTCCTGGGACGAATGGACTGACTACGATAACCGCTTGCCGCAGAACAAATGGCTGCATGATTTCGACGCATCCCGCTACCAAGCCATCCTCACCCTCCCCGTCTTCAATGCCGGCAGCGAGATGGTCTACCTCCCTTCTCAGGACCGCATGTTCCAACGCAGTGCCCTGCTCTCCATGAAGACTGGTCTCCCTCTCGTCTGCCACGAGAGCGCCCGCAGCGACGTGCGTCAGGCTTGGGACTGCGTAGCCCTGTCGCGGACTGCCTGGCAGCCGCTGGCATTGGCATGCAATCTCCCCTCCGATAAGCCGTTGCTGCTTGCCGTGACAAAGAACAGGGTCATTCTCTCCGATGCCGAACGGAAAATCCTGTCGCTGGCCGACAGCGTCAGCGACCTTGGCGACATGGAGCTCTACTCCTTCGATTGCGACGCATTCGGCAAGGTGACAACAATGACCTGCCACGAACTGGAAAGCCTCTACGACAGCATTGCATCGTTCCCACCAGACAGGCGAATCACTTGCATCCCCGATACGCTGTGCGGCGATATTCATCGCTGGAACACCCTCTTCGACGGCGACATTTCAGCGTCAGGTGATGTGGAAATAAGCTTCTGGATGTCGGACATCTTCAAGGATGCCTTCACGCGTTCCACATTCAAGGTGGAAGCTATCAGCCCTGACGGCCGCAGCACGCAACTGCACAGCTGGAGCGGTGACATCAGTCTCGACATCGTCGACATCGAGCGCGAAGAAGGTCTCTTCCGCATTCCTGTGACGGTGCCGGACGGCTGCAGCCACCTGCGTGTCACGGCACGCTGCCACGAGAGCCGGCCCTCGCCGGTCTGCTTCCACCACCTCCTCATTCGCCCTGCCGATATACACGTGGCCTCCACATCCATGCCGCCGAGAATAGACAATATACCCCTCTACGAAAAAACCTTGGAATGAAAAAAAACATCCTGTTCTTGCTTCTTGTCGTCCTGGCTGCATGCCACCACAACGGCGACCTGCAGCTCCCCTACGACGACACCCTGCCGCCAGAGGCAGAAGGGTTCGTGGGTCTGCAGAACGACCATTTTACGCTTGACGGCGAGACATGGTTCCCGCTGATGCTCAATTACAAGGCTGAGATACGCCGTTGCGGTGACAGTCTCGCCGTGGTGCCTGCCGGCTATTACCATGGCAGAAGCCTACGTGAGCATTTCGACACTATTGCCTCCTGGGGCTTCAATGCCGTTAGGCTCTGCCTTGATGTGCTGGACGACGACATGGACTCTGCCGCCATGTTCCGTGCCACTCGCCGTGCCATACAGACGGCCGACAGTGCCGGACTACGTGTCATGCTCCTCATCAAGACCCCTTTCGAACCCTACTGGCAAGCCTACACCAAGGGGCTGCTGCGTGCCCTCGCCGACCTCCCGGCATTGTGGGCCTACGACTTCATGAACGAGCCTCTCTATTTCGACCCAGTGCCAGACCGCGACAAAAAGGATGCTGTCCGTATCGCCGCCGAGTGGCGCCACTGGGTCCGTACCTTCGCCCCTCACCAGCTCTTCACCGTCGCCACTGCCGAACCTATAGAGGTCTTCGAATGGGATCCTTCCATGCTGCCCGTCGACTTCGTCGAGATGCACACCTACCACCCCCTCCGCGTCCGCAGCGAGATGTGGTGGTACAGCCACTACTGCGGCAAACCCTGGATGGTCGGCGAGACTGGCCTACCCGCAGACAACGACTCCGTGCCATACGGATGGCAGGTCGATTTCATGGCTGAATCATTCTTTGATGCTGTCTCTTACGGGGCTATTGGTTACGGCTGGTGGGAGTTCCAGGACTGCCCTGACGGTGTCAACTTCGAGGCCCAATACACGGGTCTTCGCAACTCTCAGGGCTATCCCAAGCACCCCGAAGTCAGGTTCTTCCGCTACTGGATGTGCCTTGGCCCTGACGATGACCCGCAGATTCCGGCCAACTACTACAATATGATGGGCTATCGTAACATCTGTCTCACCGGACAGGTCATCGATGCCAGCGACGGCACACCCGTTGAGGGTGCTGTGGTACGCGGCTGGAACGACGACTGGTCGGTGGGCATGAACACTTTTACCGACAGCAACGGACGATTCACCCTCTACAGCAACGACTTCAACGTCCATTTCGAAGTCTCTGCTCCCGGCATGAGCCGAAAGAAATTCAACCGCGACAATATCAGGTACGATAACCCTGGCGGAATCGACCAGCTTAATCTCCCCAATCGTAAGCTCGAATACCAGCAGATTGACTATAGGCCGTTTATGTCATTCGACCAGGAGGGACTTATGGTAAGCATTTTCCCTTTCGATACCCGACCATTCGTTCGTTACAGTCTCGCCGGAGACCTTGGAACAATCAAGCTTAGAAAAATAACACAATAGACATCCTCTTGTCTCGTTTTTTTCTTATCTTTGTAAAATCTCTATAATGGGATATTATTGTTTATTTTATTAGTTTCCAAAGATTTAGTATAAAATATAACTATGTCAAAAGAAGTCAAATTCAGTCTTGTCTACCGCGACATGTGGCAGTCGTCGGGCAAATACCAGCCCCGTGTCGACCAACTCACCAAAATTGCTCCCGTCATTGTGGCTATGGGATGCTTTGACCGCATCGAGACCAACGGCGGCGCCTTCGAGCAGGTCAACCTTATGTATGGCGAGAACCCCAACAAGGCTGTCCGCGCCTGGACTAAGGAGTTCAACAAGGCTGGCATCCAGACCCATATGCTGGAACGCGCCCTCAACGGCCTCCGCATGTACGGCGTACCCAAGGATGTCCGCCAGCTCATGTGCAAGGTCAAGAAAGCCCAGGGCGTCGACATCATGCGCTCCTTCTGCGGCCTCAACGACCCCCGCAACCTTGAACTCTCGGTCAAGTACGCCAAAGAGGCCGGCATGATCTCTCAGGCCGCCCTCAGCATCACCCACTCCCCCGTCCATACCGTCGAATACTACATGCAGCTCGTCGACAAGCTCGTTGAGTTCGGTGCCGACGAGATAGCCCTCAAGGACATGGCCGGCGTAGGCCGTCCCGCAACACTCGGCCGCCTCGTGCATGAAATCAAGACACAATACCCTCACATCATTGTCCAATACCACGGCCACACCGGCCCCGGTCTCTCGATGGCATCGACCCTCATGGTTGCCCAGGCGGGTGCCGACGTCATCGACTGCGCCATGGAACCTCTTTCGTGGGGCATGGTACACCCCGACGTCATCAGTGTCCAGGCCATGCTTAAGGATGCCGGATTCCAGGTCAAGGACATCAACATGGATGCCTACATGGAAGCCCGTAAGCTTACTCAGGAGTTCATCGACGACTTCCTCGGTCTCTACATCAACCCGGGCAACCGCATCAGCAGCTCACTGCTGGTGGGTTGCGGCCTCCCCGGCGGCATGATGGGCTCGATGATGAGCGACCTCCGGGGCGTCCACGGCGCCATCAATATGGCTCTCAAGAAAAACAACAAGCCTGAAGTCTCCTTCGAGGAACTCACCGTCCAGCTCTTCCAGGAGGTTGAGCATATCTGGCCTATGCTGGGCTACCCCCCGCTGGTGACCCCCTTCAGCCAGTACACCAAGAACATCGCCGTCATGAACCTGCTGGCCATGGCTCAGGGTAAGCCCCGCTTCAGCCAGATCGACAAGGACAGCTGGAGCATGATCCTCGGCCGTGCCGGCAAACTGCCAGGACCGCTGGCCCCCGAAATCATAGAGCTCGCCAAGCAGCAAGGCCTCGAATTCTACGAAGGCGTGCCTCAGGATGCCTACCCCGACGCACTGCCGGAATACATCAAGGAGATGGAAGAGAATGGCTGGGACCGTGGCGAGGACGACGAAGAACTCTTCGAACTGGCCATGCACGACCGCCAGTACCGCGACTACAAAAGCGGCGTGGCAAAAGACCGCTTCTACAAGGAAGTCGAGAAGCTCCGCGCCGAGAAATGCAACGTCGCGGGTGCCCCAGCCCCCGAACCCGGCACAATGCCCAACTACATGAAGGAACGCTACCGCAACGCCACCCCCGTCGTAGCCACCGCCACCGGTCAGCTGCTGTGGGAGATAGACTTCAACGACAAGAGCGTCGCACCTACCCCCGGACGCCTATACAAGGCCGGCGACCTCTTTTGCACCATCCAGGCAAGCTACGCCATGATGCCCGTCAACCTCGAGATTTCCGGCCGCCTCGCCGACACCTGCATGCCCCAAGGCGCAATGGTCAAGAAAGGCGATGTCATCGGATGGCTCGAACCCTCCAATGAATAAAAAATACATTATCTTTTTTCACAATAAAAAAAAGATGTATCTTTGCCTACTGATTCGTTAACTTATATTGCAAATACTTTATTTGCAAATTATTACTAATCAACGTTATACATCGTCAACTCTTTACACTCCCCATCTCAACTTTCAACTTTCAACTTTCAACTCCCATGGATCCA
>JAFSKP010000031.1 GCA_017448905.1 Bacteroidales bacterium
ATCGACATAGATGACGGGATACTTGTTGAGATGTTTTTCGAACGAGGGGTCGCTAGCAATGGCAAGGTCTTCAAAAAGTTGGCGCGAGTCGCACGACTGGTCGTAATAGGCAGTAAGCATCTCTGCTGCCATTGACTTGCCAAAGCGTCTGCAACGTGAAATGCAACTGAATTTTGACTTGGTGCCGATGGTGGCGTTGATTTCCCTGATGAGACCGGATTTATCGACGTACTCGCTGTTGCGAGCCTCACGAAATCCATTGTTGCCTTTGTTTATGTAATAACCCATAAATTGTATGATGTGTTTATTCTACTTTCTAAGATTCAGCACGTTAATTCTGAATAGTCGCCACAGCCTGATGTAGGCAATGCCGTGCTTGCGGTGGCGTCCACAGTGGTTGTACAGCGTTTTGTCGGTTTCCTTAAGCCATTTGTCGTATTGCCTCAGCTCTTCGTCTACGCCTTCTGTATTTGCAGCATAGAGGGGCGACATCATGAGGTCGTATGTCTTGAGGATAGCGCTTTGGACTGTTCTCTCAATGAAGCGGTACAGGTTGGGCTGCAGGGTTGATGGCAGTTTTCTATGGAATTGTACTAGCCTTCTGCTCATCTGTGCGAAGTCCTTGTAGTGCCTGGCATAGCCGCGTGTGCTGGTGCTCTGCTCGTCGCTGCCACGGAAATAGACGGTTATGTTGATGGGAAGAACACATATCGTTTGCACATGGGGTAGGGGATAGATGTTGTACTCGATGTCGCCATAGTAGCGGTCGCCGACACGGATGCCGCTGTCGCGGAGCATCTGTGTGCGGTAGGTGATGGCATGTATGGGGAAATCCCATGCTGTGGGATGCTGTTCCCAGAAATCGTTGAGCGACATCGGCTTGTTATATATTTCGGGACTGAAGCCGTGGGGCTCGTAGCGGTCGGATAGTTTGAAAAACTCGGTATAATTGGTGGCGATATAGTCGATGTCGTTGTTTCTCAAGAAATCCACATATTCTTTCAGGTTCTCGCTGCTCACCCAGTCGTCGGCATCGACCTCCTTGATGTATCTGCCTTGTGCCTCGTTGATGCCAAGGTTGATTGCCGTGCCCCAGCCGCCGTTTGGTTTGTCGATGACACGGACAGCTGTCGGGTATTTATCAGCGTATTCTTGTAGGATGTCGAGGGTGCCGTCTGTCGAGCCGTCGTTGACGGCAAGAATCTCGATGTCGTCGAGAAGGCTTTCGACGAGCATCGAGTCGAGGCAACGGCGGACGCTGTTTTCAACATTGTAGCAGGGGACAAGAAATGTGAGGGTTTTCATCAGTTATCTGCTTGTCGGCATGTCACCAGACCATCCGTGACCAAGATCCCAGTGCTCGTCATAAACAAACTCGAAATAGGGCAGAGCGAATTCATCTTCCAGAAGTTTAGTCAATTCGTCTTGAATTGGTTCAGCCCAGTGTCCTACGAGGACAATGAATTTGTCGATGGTCCAGGTTACGCGTCCACGAGGTACTTGGGTGTAGTCTCCCTTGAATTTTGTCTCAATATGCTTTGCTTGTGCACGAAAGTACTCTTTTGCCCATATTTGCCGATGCAGATGTGGGTAGTTGATAAAAGGTTTACCTTTTTCGGCTGCGTCTTCGACCTCTCTGGGAGTGAGTTCTTTCTTTCTGACACCAAAAAGACAGTGGTCTTCAGGGTCATACCAGAAGATGCCCACGGCTGGCATCTGTTCGTCGAAAGAACGCATGTCTTCCATCTGGATTTTATGGTCTGATTCGCTAAGGTGTGTCATGTGAAGATGATGTTTTACAGTATTGGGGATCTCACTTAATAACCGACAGTCTTATAGACTATGCCACCGAACCATTCGTTGAGGAGTTCATGCCAGTCGGTGAGGGGTTTCCATTGAGGGATGAACGAGATGAGGCTTGGGTGGGGTTTGGGGTAGATGTTGGTGGCGTAGCCGTCGAGGGTCCAGCCGCAGGCTTCAAAGCTGGCGAGGCTGCGTTTCATGTGTGTGGCGCTGGTGACGAGCAGGCATTGGTCGGGACGGTATCCCAGCGAGTCGAGCATGGCGGTGCTGAAGGTGGCATTCTCACGGGTGTTGCGGGCATGCTGCTCAAGGATGAGGTCGCCGTTGTGGATGCCGAAGTCGCCCAGGTAGCTTTTTAAGGCGTCGGCGTTGCTGTTGCCGTCGCCATCCATACTGATTGTGGCATCGCCCGAGATCATTATTCTCTCGACGGTACCTGCCTCATATAGCCTTATCGCCTCCCATAGCCTGTCACCCCTGTCGTCGAGAAATGACACCTGCATCGATGCCGTGTCCATGCCGTTGCTGAAACCGCCCATGACGACGGCGACGCGATAGTATTTCTTCGGGAGCTGCTGATGGCTGTACTGCTTGGTGGTCAAATACTGTGCCCAATTCAGCAGTGGCTTGTTGCTGAAGACTATCAGCATGACAATGGCGCTGACGAAGAGTCTCTTCTTCCAACGCTTGTTTTTGATGAGATAGGCGAAGACCAATAAACCGAGGATCCAGGTTAATGGCAGAAGAAAGACTTTGAGAATCTTGGATATTATGAAAAACATGTTTTATTGTCTGTGAAGGAGGTGTTTCACAAAGTCGTAGCCGAGGTTGTGGAGGCGCATGAAGTAGCCTATGCGGCTGATGATGCCGAGGTCGTGGTGCTTTTTGAAAGCGAGAGCCAACTCCTTGTCGAGTACGACATCAGGGTCGACAAGTGTCTGGTTGCCATGAAGGTCTACATTGTGACGCTCGTCGTGCCAACCTACATGGCTTTTTGAACTCTTCAAACCGATGTTCTTTGTCTTTGATTGTATCGGGTTGACGGTCAACATGTTGTTCTTGGATGCTGCGTATGCCCAACGCACAGCCCACGACTCGATGCGTTCGTTATGCTCCATCTCGAGGGTACGGAACAGGTCGTTGCCGCCAAGGTCGAAATGTTGCCGTGCCTTGCGGTCCTTGGCGAGCTTCTTGTAGTCACGGACTTTCCAGTCGACCATCTCCCAGCGGTCGCGCCAGGTGGCCCATCCCCAGCATTGTGCTCTAGGTACCAGAAACACACCATTGGGGTCGCGGCCCTCGAGTTCGGCAAGACGTGGCGTGTAGCCCGAGATGCTCCAGATGTCGTTGCGGTCGCGATAGGCCTTGAGGGCAGCATTCATGAACGAGAGAAAATCGGGCGAAACCACGATGTCGTCTTCCAGCACTATGACATCTTCATTTTCAGACAACACCTTCGTGACACCGTCGATGACCGAATTGGCCATGCCCTTGTTCATGCGGGCAGGGTAGGGGTGTATCGTTTTGAAGCCTTGAAGGTTGTCGAAGATGGCACGCACCTTCTCGACGGCTTTGGCTTCGGAGTCGTTACGGGCCTCGTCCATAAAGACATAGAGGTCGCTCTCGGCACACTCGGGGCAGGCCATCAGCGACTCGAGCATCTGGCGTGTGGTTTCGTATCGTTTATATACAAACAGGCAAATGGGAGACATTGTGGAGCTTGGAGTTGAGAGTTAAGGATTAAGGATTTAGAATTATAGCAGGTTCTTCAGGATGTTCATGCGTAGGGGGTAGGGAATGAGAAGGAGGCAATGATAGAGATTGAGTTTCTTGCTCCTTGGGTTCCATTTCCGCGTAAGAGCTATCTCGTTGCGGCATTGCTGGCTGTGGCTGGGAAGGCGCAGGAAGATGGAGGCTCTCATCTTGTGCCAGCGGGCAATATATAAGGGAAGGCTTTCCATTTCCCGGTTGTCGCGGTAGAGTTTTTCAAGTTCACGACCGACGACGTCATCCTCTGGCGGAATACGCTTGGGGATGCCGTTGCCATAGTTGTCGCCGGTATAGAATATGCTTTGAGGTTCAACACAATAGGCAATCTTGTTTCTCGTCGCCAGACGGGCCCAGGTGAGCAGGTCTTCGCCTTGGTAGACACCCTCCGGGAAACAGCCGGCCTCTTGCAGTGCTTTCCTGCTGGCCATCACGCTGATGGAGCAGAATGGAGGGTCGGATGTGGCAGCCACCTCGAAATAGTTGTCCATCACGAAATCCCGCCTGTCGGGTATGGAGCTGAGCCTTATGTCGCTCATCGCTCCACTGTCGTCGCAACGGCGGTAGGCGGTGGCACAGACAGCACAGTCGGGATATTTGCAGCGAAGACCTTTCATTGTGGCGAGAAAGGTCGGCATCCATTCGTCGTCGGCATCGAGAAAGGCGACCCACTCGCCTCGAGCCTCTTCGATGCCGCGGTTGCGTGCTGCTGAGACGCCTCTATTGTCTTGATGCACCACTCTCACGCGTGGATCCGTGACACCCTCCGCTACCTTTTCGCCACCATCGCTGGAACCATTGTTGACGACAATAAGCTCAAAGTCGGTCTCGCTCTGCAGCAGCACAGAATCAATGGCACGTTGAATGGTGTCAGCTTTGTTATACAGAGGTATTACTATGGTAATCATATATGATGATAGACCAGACTGCCGCCGCAAAGTCTCACGTTTTAACTCTAGAAGTTCAGGCCGCGTTCTTTGTATTGGTAGGAGGGACTCTTGACTTTGGAAAGCATGCCGAGCATGACTCCGTAGAGGGCAAAGGAATAGCCCGTGGAACACATGGTGTAGGTCACCACGTTCTCGCTGTACATGGCGAGGTAACAGCCGGCTGTGGAGCCTGCCGCTATCATGGCACAGCATTTCACATGGTCGGGGACATAGCTCAGTGTGGTCACAAAAAAACAATGGACTACCACCACGGCTCCGACAATGATGTAGAGCCAGAAGCCGATCAGGCCTGTGTCGCAGCGCATCTGCACAAAGTCGCCATGGGTCTGCTTGACGCCAGCGGGGTTGTCGTAGAGGAACTTCTGGCAGCTGCCAATGCCGCTACCCCTCATCTCGTGACCTACATAGAACTGCCTCTCAAGCATGTTCCATGTGGCTTCGCGACCATTGTTGCGGATATCGTCCTGCGTAATGTTGCCTTCGCGAATGTCGCTGACAGTGAGCTCGTTGTCAGTGTCTTTCCAGAACATTTTCTTATGGAAAGCGGGGATATAGAATACGATTGCAAGTCCTATGGCTGTGACAACAGCGATGTAAGGCAGGGATATCCATTTGTGTTTCATGAACATGAAAACGGACACGGCGCCGCCGAAAGCCAGCAGTCCGCTGCGATGTACGGCCCAGAGTGTTGGCAGTACGCAAAGGATGCCTATAATCAGGTCTTTCTTGTCCTTGCCATAGTAATAGTAGAGCCCGAAGGATACTACCGATATTGTGGCTAGGTTGAGGTTCAGTGCTGTGACATACCAGAACAAGCCGCCGACAAGCTGTCCGATAAAGGGTATTGCCATTGCGATGATGGCCACTGCCGCTACGCGCCGCGCCCATACACAGAGTGCCAGGAACACCTTTTCATCCCTCACTATCGCCGATGCGGTGAGCATGATGATGAATGGATAAAGGTATTTCAGTATGTATCTGATACCGAACTCTATAGAGCTGCACCATGTCAAGGACAAGACAAGCCATAGCATGTACACCAGGTACATGACCGTGCCAATACCCCACTTGGGTCGTTCGACGCAGACAAAGAGCGACATGATGAGGGCCACCTCGAGCATCAGAAGGCGGATGGCCTGAAGGTTGAAGCCTCCTCCCGTGCCGTGGCCACCGCCTGCCGACGACAATGCCAGCGTGCCTGTGGCGAAGAGCAGCACAAAAAACATCTCGGTACCCTCGATCAGCATGTATCGGCTGCTGTTCAAGGGATCCTTGATGCGGGCACTGTAACGGAACATGTATATGAAGAAATACGCGTTCAGTACCAGAAAGACTATGAGGTTGATTATGCCGTTCAATTCCGGGGATAGTGATTAGTGAATAGTGAATGGTGAATAGTGAATGGTGAATAGTGAATGGTGAATAGTGAATGGTGATATGAACTCTTTTTCTACGGTCTCAAAGTGTTTGATTTTCAATTATAGTATTCACTCTTTCTCTGTAGATGTCGAAGCTGTATTTCCGGGCATTGGCAACGGTTTGGGCACTCATGGATTGCAGTGTTTCGGTGTCGCTGAGCAGCTGCAGGGTCTTCTCAGCCAGGTCGTCAGTGTTTTCCGGGATGAAAAGTCTTCCGTCGATTCCGTCGTGGACGATTTCCTTCAGACCTCCGACATCGGCTGCGACAACTGGACAGCCCATTCCCATGGCTTCGACGGCTGCCAGTCCGAAGCCTTCGCTACGCGACGGAACCCAGACCAAGGTCATGCGGCCGTAATAATCCGATAGTTTTCTATTGTCAACAGTGCCAGCCCATTCAATCCTGTTGTCGGGAATGTGCAGTTCTTGCTGCTGTGTTTGCATCATCTTTCTCATACTTCCGTTACCGACAATCAGCAGTCTGCAGTCGGGCATATTCTCAAGCACTCTTGCGAATGCAGGGATGGCAAGGTCGACACCTTTGATGCTCTCAAGGCGGGCAACAAGGCCGATGGTGAATTGTGAATTGAGGGTTGTGGGTTGTGGCTTGCCGAAAGAGAAGTCCTTCGGGAGGCAGTTCGGGAGTGTGCAGTGGCTGCGTTTACGGGTGACGACCTGTGTGCCGATAAGGTTACTGTTTCCGAAGAAGTTGCGTTCGGCAGTTTCGCTGACGCATGTGAAAAGCCTTGCCACATGGCGCTGTAGGAAGCGTACGAGCCTTAGGCTTTTGTAGATGTCGGCATCGGTGTGGAGCATGGCCACTATGTCCTTGATGCCTAGCCTTCGCAAGATGATGAGAGGCATGGCACCCGGTGCCATATACTGTACCATGGCCACCTTTGGGCGATATTCGTTAACAACCCGCTTCAGACCTGCTTTCAAAAACCTGTAGGTCTCGCGGTTGCCTGATGGCCGGTCGCCGTATGCCGAAAGGCATACGACCCTGCTGCCAGCTTGCTCGAAGAGCTGCACCATCTGGAAGTCATACTCGAAGTAGCAGACTGTGACACAAGGGTGACCACTGTCGACAAGGGCTTCGACGAGGTGCAGGGTCTGCATCTCGGTGCCGCCCACCTTGAGGCAGGGGATGGTGATGAGGGTTGAGGGTTGAGAATTGATGGTCGGGATTTTTTTTGGTTTTCTAGATTTTCTAGACAGTCTAGACAGTCTAGACAGTCTAGACAATCTAGACCGTCTAGTTATTCCAGACATTTCAAGTAGACGTCGAGGGTCTGTCGTGCACAGCGTTCCCAAGAGAATAACGACGCCTGGGCGGTGCAGC
>JAFSKP010000032.1 GCA_017448905.1 Bacteroidales bacterium
AACTCTTCATTGTAAGAATTGCTCTTCATGGCACCGCGGGTATACCGCGGCGCTCACTAACCTTTTGACTCGTTCGTGTCCCCCCGCATACCTCAATACGCGGGACTGACACACGCTATCTCTTGTTTCATCCGTTTCAATTTCCTCTCGCTTCCTCCCCCCTTTTCAACCACTCGTTTTTCCGTCGAAAGCGAGTGCAAAAATACAACCGTTTTTTAAACTGACAAATTTTTTTTCACTGTAAACACTGTTTTTTATGTTATTCATCTGTCATTCAATTTAAAAAAAAATCATTTTTTATCTACCTGCTCAAAAAAAAACAAGAAAAACACCCTACGGAAACGCTTTTTTGACAAAAATTCGCTTTAAACGGTCACAGAAAAGCCAAAAACCACGTATAAAGCTATAGTACAATATATTAAATATGAAAATATACCATAATCGAATATACTTATCAACAGCCGTGGGAAATGAGCACGACTCATTTGCCGGGTCGACGTCGATATTCTGCATAAGTGTATGTCAGACCCGATACTACGTCGACCACCTGCTGAGTCTCTGCCACTTTAGAAAAAAGAGAATTATCTATAGTGGGGAAGAATACATCGGCATCAAAGTCCTGCCATACGTGTGTAACATAGAGTTTCCGCACAAACGGTATAAATTCCTTATATATGGTTCCTCCACCGATGATGAAAGACTCCTCTTCGTCGCGTACCATATCGAAGACGGCGGCGACACTGTGTGCCACCTCGGCACCGGAATCGCAGAAGGTTGTGTCATGGGTGATGACGATGTTGCGGCGTTTGGGGAGCGGACGACGCGGAAGGGAACTCCAAGTATTGCGTCCCATGATGACGGGATGGCCAGAGGTGAGAGACTTGAATCGCTTGAGGTCGTCGGAGATATGCCACAGGAGGTCGTTGTCCTTGCCGATAGCGTTGTTTTGGGCAACAGCGACAATGATGGAAAGGTTGGGGATTTGACTATTGTGAAACATGTTTTTATTATAAGGAAAAAGGGCTGATTGCGCGGTGGTAGATGCCGTTGAGGTAGGCCAGTGCGAGACCGTAGTTGGAGACTGGTATGCCGGCGGCGATGGCAGGGGCCAGGCGCGAGGCGAGTTGCTTGGGTGTGACAACACAGCCGCCACACTGGATAACGAGAGCATAGTCCTGCAGGGGACGCTCCAAGGTCGACAGTCCTGCAACGATGTCGAACGACAGGTTTTTTCCTGTATACTTTGACAAAAGGCGAGGCAGCTTCACACGGCCTATATCCTCGCAGGTCACATTGTGGGTGCATGATTCGAGGAGAAGGATACGGTCTCCGTCCTTGAGGCTGTCGATGGCAGGAGTACCCTTCATGTAATCGTCGAAAAGACCCTTTGCACGGGCGAGGACGATGCTGAAAGACGTAAGTGGCACCTCGTCGGGGACAGTCTTAGAGACATAGTCGAATGCCTGGCTGTCGGTGACGACAAGGCGAGGCACTTCAGCGAGGGACTGCAAAGTTTTGGAGAGTTCCGTTTCTTTGCAGACGACGGCAATGGCGTCATTGTCAAGGATGTCGCGAAGCACCTGCACCTGTGGGAGAATCATACGTCCCTCGGGGGCAGCGGAGTCGATGGGTGTGACCATGACGACCCTGTCGCCGCGCGAGATGATGTCGCCAAGGAGCGAAGCATGGCGGTAAGCCGATTCAGGGAGGCTGACAAGCACTTTATCAAGCAATGGCTGACGAAAGACAGGGCAGTTCACATTGAAGACAAAGGGCTTCACTCCCACTCTTCCTTCCACTTCGGAGAGAAAATGGTTATCCGGCGGATTAATGTCGGACAAGGCGTAGAGCAACAAGAAAGGAGCCTTCGCATCCCGGCACGCATCGACAAGACGCTGTTCTGGTTCTTCGAAGATGTTTTTTGAGACAAGAATGATGGCCAAGTCCACCTGACGCAGTTCCGCGAAAGTCTTCTCGACACGCAAAACGCCAAGCTCGCCAGTGTCATCGATGCCGGCAGTGTCAATCCACACCACGGGACCTACGCCATGGAGTTCCATGGTCTTGCGAACGGGGTCGGTGGTGGCACCCGCCACATCCGACACTATCGCCACATCTTGTCCCGTTAGATAGTTGATAAGCGAGCTTTTGCCATAGTTGCGACGTCCGAAGATGCCAATGCGAGGTTTTTGTTCGTTGCCTTTCATTGTTTTAGACTTTTCCGGTTTTTCCAGACCTTTGAATTTTCTAGAGCCATGCCGAGCATATTAACGGTCGGGATGACAATATTATTTTTCAGGCGGTACAAAATATTTTAACCGTCATAGAGTTTAGTAAAAAAAACGATGGAAATCAGAAAAACCAGAGCAAACGACCTATCCGCTATAAAGGGTATATATGTTCACGCGCGAGAATTGATGCGACGCGAGGGCAACGACAGCCAATGGGTAAACGGATACCCGTCGGAAGAGCTTGTCAAAGAAGACATAGAAAAAGGTAATAGTCATGTGATAACCGATGGCGAGGTGATTTGCGGGGTCTTCGCCCTCATTGATGGACGCGACCCCACCTATGAGCTTATTGAAGGCGGTGCCTGGATAGATGACAACCGTCCCTACGCTACAATACACCGAATGGGGCGCGCCAAGGGAAAGCACGGCATCTTTGTAACCGCTATCGGATGGTGCAGGCAACATGCCACCTCTCTGCGGATAGACACACATGAGAAGAACCTCACCATGCGGACGCTGATTGAAAAGAGTGGATTTGAACGGCGTGGAATAATATACGTCGCCGACGGCTCACCGAGGATTGCATATCAGATGCTTGAAACCGGCATTCTCTGCAAGCCGCTGGAAGAATACATTGAGAATGAGATATTGCCACGATACGATACCTTTGACGCGGCACACCGTCAGGATCATGTCCAAACAGTGATAGACAACAGTATAGAGCTGGCCGGACACTATGACGTGGACATTAATATGGTTTATGCCATCGCTGCCTACCACGACACAGGACTCTCCGACGGGCGAGAAAGACATCATCTGATGTCAGGAAACATCATCAGGAACGATACGGAACTGCGTCGCTGGTTCAGCGAAACGCAGATTGATACCATGGCCGAGGCCGTCGAGGACCATCGTGCCTCTGCCGGACATGCACCGCGCAGCATCTATGGCAAAATCGTCGCCGAGGCCGACCGCGACATCGAACCTTTCAAAATCGTCCGTCGCACCGTGGAATACGGCCTTTGCAACATGCCTTCGCTCTGCAAAGAGGAGCAATGGCAACGGACTGTCGCCCACCTGCAAGAGAAATACGCCGAAGGTGGCTACATGAAACTATGGCTGCCAGAGTCGAAAAATGCAGAGAACCTGCGACAACTGCGAGAAATCATTTCCGACAAGGAACGTCTGCGGGAGCTGTTCGAACAATTCTATGCCAGCAAAGGCAACAAATGACATTTTGACAGTCAATCCCATTTGGAACAAAGATTGCTGAATCTAGAATGCCAATCGTTTTTTATCGATAACAAAAAAAATACAATACTATGCAAGGTAACCTTAATGTCCAGACCGAGAACATCTTCCCGGTCATCAAGAAATTTCTTTATTCAGACCACGAGATATTCCTTCGTGAATTGATTTCCAACGCCATCGATGCCACCCAGAAACTGAAGGCACTGTCGTCGAGAGGCGAGTTTCAAGGCGAGCTTGGCGACCTCACAGTAGAAGTGAAAATCGAGAAGAAAAAACTCATCATCAGCGACCACGGCATCGGCATGACAGAAGAAGAGATAGACAAATACATCAACCAGATAGCTTTCAGCGGTGCCAACGACTTCCTCGACAAATACAAAGACGTGCAGGAGAACCTGATAGGTCATTTCGGTCTAGGCTTCTATTCCGCCTTCATGGTCGCCGACAAAGTCGAAATCGACACCAAGAGCTACAAAGACGCCCCAGCCATGCACTGGAGTTGCGACGGCAGCCCGGAGTTCGAGATGAAGGAGGGCAAGCGCAAGGAGCGTGGCACCGACATCATACTCCACATCGCCGACGACTGCAAGGAATTTCTCGAAGAACACCGCATCCTTGAGCTCTTGAAGAAATACTGTCGCTTCATGCCCATCGCCATCCGATTTGGAGAGGAAAGCAAATGGGAAGACAGCGAGACCGAATTCAACGAGGTCGACGACGGCAACGGCGGCAAGAAAAAAGAACCCAAGCGCGTGGAGAAGAAAGTGCCGCGCATCATCAACGACACCGACCCCGCCTGGCGCAAAAAACCTGCCGATTTGTCAGACGATGACTACCGCAAGTTCTACCACGAGCTTTATCCCATGAATTTCGAGGAGCCGCTGTTCCAAATACACCTCAACGTCGACTACCCATTCAACCTCACCGGCATCCTCTACTTCCCCAAAGTCCGCAAGACCATCGACCCCAACCGCAACAAGATTCAGCTCTACTGCAACCAGGTTTTTGTCACCGACAGCGTGGAAGGCGTTGTGCCTGAATACTTGATGCTCCTACACGGCGTCCTTGACAGTCCCGACATACCGCTCAACGTCAGCCGCAGTTACCTGCAGAGCGACAGCAACGTCAAGAAGATAGCACAGCACATCAGCAAGAAGGTCGCCGACAAGCTGGAGGAGATGGGCAAGACGAAGGTAGAGCTGAAAGATGCCGACGGCAACGACGTCGCTGATGCTCCGACCCAACTCGAGGAAAAGTGGGACGACATCAAGATTTTCGTCGAATACGGCATGCTTACCGAGGAGAAATTCTGCGAGCGCGCCATGAAGTTCGCCCTGCTGAAGAACACCGAAGGCAAATACTTCAAACTTGACGACTACCGCGACAAGATCAAAGCCCTGCAGACCGACAAGGACAAGAACGTCATCTACCTCTATGCCACCGATGTCGATGAGCAGCATGCCTACATCGCCAAAGCCAAAGAGAAAGGCTACGACGTATTGCTGATGGACAGCGTCCTCAACTCTCACTACATCAACCTTCTGGAGCAAAAGATAGAGAAGACCCGTTTTGTCCGCGTCGATGGCGACACCGTCGAGAAACTCATAGCACATGAGGATTCCATTCCTGAGAAACTGACCCAGGAGCAGAAAGACAAGCTGAAACCCATCATCGAAGGCGAGGTGGACAAACAGAAGTTCACCGTCATGCTCGAAAGCATGGAAAGCAACGACCAGCCCATGGTCATCACGCAGAACGAGTTCATGCGTCGCTACAAGGAGATGAGCCAGACCAGCGGTGGCGGCATGGGCTTCTACGGCGAGATGCCCGACAGCTACAACCTGGTGGTCAACATCAACCATCCGCTCATCGAGCAGATACTTAACGAGGCAGACGCTGACAAGCAGAAGCAGCTCGTCCACCAGCTCACCGACCTGGCTCTGCTGAGCAACGGCCTGCTGAAAGGAGAAGCGCTGACCCAGTTCATCAAACGCTCCGTCGAGATGATATAACAGTCACCTCCCCCCCAAAAAAACGCTGGCCTCTTGACCAGCGTTTTTTTGATGCATCATGCCTCAGGGTCATGTCCTTTGCTCATATAGGTGTAACCCTTCATGAGGCCGGTGTTGGCATTTCCGATAAAGCTCAGAACAATCTTGCCCTCGTCAGTGTTGCCGAATTGCTCCTTGATCAGCTCTACGGCATGGGAGACGATGAGCCCTCTCTGGTATAGAATGCGGTAAATCTCCTGTATGTTATTGATTTCGGAGGGCGAAAAACCACGACGTTGCAACCCCAGGGCATTGACACCGGCAAAAGAGATCGGATAACGGCCAGCCTTGACAAAAGGCGGTATATCCTTGTTCACAAGCGCACCTCCCATCGTGATAACGTGAGACCCGATATGTACAAATTGCAAGATCGCTGTCTTGCCGCCCAAGACCACCCAGTCTCCGACGATGATATGCCCCGCCAGCGTGGTATTGTTGGCGAAGACACAATTGTTGCCGACAACGCAGTCGTGAGCCACATGCACGTATGCCATAATAAGGTTGTTGTTGCCGATGACTGTCTTGCCCGATGCCGACGTGCCGCGGTTTATCGTGCAGCACTCGCGTATCACGTTGTTGTCGCCAATCTCGACGGTAGTGTACTCACCGTTGAACTTCAAGTCCTGCGGTATGGCCGCTATCACCGAACCCGGAAAAATCTTGCAGTTCTTGCCGATACGGGCACCAGGGAAAATGGTGACATTAGGTCCGATCCATGTGTTGTCGCCTATCACGACATCGTCGTATATTGTGGTGAAATTTGATATCGTTACGTTATTCCCGATTTTTGCCTCAGGATGCAAATCGTATAGTTTCATCAATTATCCTGTTGAATTAATAATAAGTCTGTTCCTGTTTCAGAGAATGGACTTCTTTGGTTTATGTATAACGGAAAGACCTCTGTTTTATTGTGCTGTGATTATTTTGCTTATTTTCTTCGCCAGCTCTGTATTGGCCCTGTGTCCCGGACAGATGATTGTGAAGTGTGCCTTCACCGGTGCTCCTAGAAGATAGATGTCTCCTAAAAAGTCAAGCAGCTTATGACGGGCAGGCTCATTGGCGAAATAGGGTTCGTTGGTGTTAAGCACCCCGTTGCGGACATGTATGGACTCCTTGTCCTTGTTGAACAGCGAGGCCAAACGTGCCTTTTCCTCTTCGCCGAGGGATTTGTCGACGAAAACCAAGGCATTGTCGAGGTCGCCGCCCTTAATCAGGTTCAATGCTAGGAGTGCCTCAACTTCGTGCAGGAAGACGAATGTGCGGCAGCGTGCAATTTCTTCGGCATAGTTCTCAAAACCGTCGAGCGATGCCTCCTGGCTGCCTATCAACTCGCTTTTGAACTCGATCCTGCATTCCACACTGAATCTCTCCGCCGGAGTCGCCAACATACGGATACCAGCCTCCGCATCTTCCCACACCACCTCGTGCGGCAGCTCCAGATACCGGCGTTCGGCATCCAACGGGGTTATGCCCACAAGTCTGATCTTTTCCACCCAAGGGATGGCACTGCCGTCAAGAATCGGCACCTCGGGTCCATCGACCTCGACGATGGCGTTATCCACCCCTAGGCCATGGAATGCCGACATCATGTGCTCGATTGTCGACACCGATGCATTGCCGCTGGCAAGGGTTGTTCCATGGTTGGTATCGATAACATTCTCGGCACGGGCCGGAATGGCCACATTGGGCGTCAGGTCTGAACGTAGCAGGACAATTCCCGAGTCTGCTTCTGCAGGTCTCACGGTGACATGTGTCACTTTGCCTGTATGCAGACCCGTACCGGTCAGCGTGAAAACATTTCCTATGGTTGTCTGATGCTCCATCAACTACTTTATAAGTTTATAGTTCGACATGCGGTATATATCGGGGCTCTGGTTCTCATATCCGTCCGTCGCCGCGCGCTGGCGCAGCTGGAAGGGGAAAAGCATCTCCGACGGCGAGGCGAAGTCCTGCGGGTTGCGCCAGAACTCCCCTCCCCTTTGCCATAATGCCGAACAGAAATAAATGACAATATCATGAGCCATTCCGGCGTAAAGCCTATTGGGCTCGGTAAGGAATTTGGATTTATAGGTATCGATGAAATCGCGGTGCAGGCGGTTGTCATAGTCCAGATGTCCGAGCGACACCATCGTGTAGTTCAGATGCTGAAGCTGCGAGTAGTCTATGTCTGGATATTCCTCTATATAGTTTACTACCGACACTAGGGTAGGAACATTGCTGTTCAACGACGACAGCCGGTTTAGCAATGTCGTGACATACACCGTATTCTTGCCTTTGTTCTGGTCGTAGAGCGACAGGATGACATTGTCTTTCGTGCCCTTGAGTGTCGTGAGGAGTTTGCCGTTTGCAGACCAGTCGAATAACGTATACTTTATGTCGCCTCGCGCGTCGAGCTGTTTCAGAAACTCTTCGCGATATATGCGTTCATCGGTCATGCCTGACTTATTGTTGGAATGGACAATATACAATTGACCTCCACGATGCCGTTTCGCCACCATATCCAACACTCCCCGCACTGTGCCCTCCACCGATGGCATGCACTTCACAACATAGGGGTTGTTCACCACCACCTCGCTACGCGACGAAAAAGGATTTATCACAAAGACACGGTGTTCCTTGGCAAGCTGCGAAAGCCTCTCGAATGGCTTCTTGACCAGCAGCGCAATGATAAAGTCCGAATTGGCCATCTGGTATTTATTGAATGCCGTCTCCACATCCTCATCCTTGTCAGATGTGAAGTCCACGACATTGAGTACCACACTCACTCCCCGATTCTGCAACTGCTCAAGCGCCATCAGAACTCCTTCATAGAACTGTATGAATTCGAACACCTTATAATCTTTCTTTCCTCGTTGCTCGATATCAAACTTCGATGTCGAGATATCATCAATTCTGTCAAGGTTCAAAGGCATGATGACCGTGACAAAGAGTTTGCTCTTGTCCTGACGTTCGCGTACCTGAAAGCTGAATGACGACGATGCAGTGGATGCGACAAAGGGGGCTTGCTGCGAAGGGAACCCTCTTGGTATCTCGTTGAAAGGATATGGGTTCTGTACAGGACGGCGCATCGGCTTGTACATCCCCTGTTCGGACAGTGAAGAAGGTTTTGTCTCGACCGGCCTTGTCTCGACCGGCTTTGTCTCGATAGGCTTTGTCTCGACCGGCTTTGTCTCGACCGGCTTTGTCTCGACCGGCTTTGTCTCGACCGGCTTTGTCTCGACCGGCTTTGTCTCTGTCGGTTTTGTCTCGATAGATTTTGGAGGTATTTTCAGCATCTGTCCCGCCTTGAGCTGACCATCCTTGAGTTCGGGATTGGCCTCGACTATCTGCTCTACAGTGACTCCATACTCACGCGACAACCCATAGAGCGTCTGTCCTGGCTCAACCTTGATGTAGTGGACACGCGATGTTGAGGATGTAGCTGATTCTGCCCTTTTCGACACTGCGGCGACACTGTATTCATTTTTCGGCAGCCATACCGTATCCCCCACTTTCATCAGATGAATGTCTGTCTTGATGACCGCATCATAATACTTCAGTCCGTAAGCACGTGCAATGGAGAAGAGTGTCTGCCCACGGTCTACTATATGGACATAGTATTCCTTGTTGTTGATACGTTGCGTTTGAGACGATAGCCTTATTGGCGATGTCTGGCTGCCTTGTGCCAAAACCGACCCAAGGATAAACAGCATCACAACAAACAAAAGTCGTCTCATATTCAAAGATTTATACACAGAAAACAATTATTCCCATTCAATGGTTGCCGGAGGTTTCGAGCTTATGTCATACACCACTCGGTTCACGCCTCTCACCTTGTTGATAATTTCGTTCGACACTCGTGCCATAAAATCATAGGGCAGATGCGACCAGTCTGCCGTCATTCCGTCCACCGACTCCACAGCACGCAGCGCCACGACGCTCTCATAGGTCCTTTCGTCACCCATGACGCCGACCGACTGAACGGGCAACAGCATCGCGCCCGCCTGCCACACCTTGTCGTAGAGTCCGCTCTCACGCAAACCCCTGACGAAAATGTCATCAACCTCTTGTAGCACCCTCACTTTCTCTGCCGTGACATCACTTAAAATACGGATTGCCAAGCCAGGACCCGGAAAAGGATGGCGTCCAATCAGTTCTTCCCTGATGCCAAGCTGACGTCCCACTCGTCTCACCTCGTCTTTGAACAGGCTACGCAAAGGCTCCACGAGCTTGAGGCTCATGTAGTCTGGCAGTCCGCCGACATTATGGTGCGACTTGATGGTCTGTGACGGCCCCTTGACCGAACTCGACTCTATCACGTCAGGATATATTGTCCCCTGCGCGAGCCATTTGGCATCCACCACCTCTTTCGAGGCCTCGTCAAAAACATCGATGAATGTCTTCCCAATGGCCTTGCGTTTTTTCTCCGGATCGGTGACACCGGCAAGGACACTATAGAAGCGTTCCTTGGCATCGACTCCCTTGACATTCAAGCCCATGTCCTTATACGATTCCAACACACCCTCGAACTCGTTTTTCCTCAACAGTCCGTTGTCGACAAAGATGCAGTGCAGATTGTGTCCTATCGCCCTGTTGAGCAGCACAGCCGCCACCGACGAATCGACACCACCCGAAAGTCCGAGAATCACTTTGTCGTCGCCTACCTGTTCCCGTATCTGCCTCACCGTCATATCGATGAACGACTCAGGTGTCCAACTCTGGCTACAGCCGCAAATGTCAACAGCAAAGTTACGTAACAGCACAAGGCCGTCGACAGAATGGTGCACCTCGGGATGAAACTGTATGGCGTATGTCTGCTCTCCCTCTATCTGATAGCCTGCATACTTGACACTCTCTGTGGAGCAGATACAACGGTAACCCTCGGGCAGACGCTCTATCGTGTCGCCATGGCTCATCCACACCTGCGAACCCACGCCTATGCCTTTCAACAAGCGTGATTCCGCATCGACATACTGCAAGTTGGCCCGTCCGTATTCCCTCACCGACGACTGTGCCACAGTGCCACCGCCCCACTTCGCCAGATATTGAGCCCCGTAGCACACAGCAAGCAGCGGCAAACGACCCTTGATGGCAGTCATGTCCGGCACCGGTGCGTCTGCTGCATTGCATGAATATGGGCTGCCCGAGAAGACCACACCCTTGACGTCAGCCGTAAGCTCCGGAATCTTGTTGTAAGGATGGATTTCACAGTAAATGTTAAGCTCGCGAATTTTGCGTGCTATCAGTTGAGTGTATTGAGAACCAAAGTCTAAAACTATTATCGTGTCCATTGTGTCCGACTTGTTTAAAAGGCAAAAGTACTAAAAAAAAAAGAATACACAAATTTTTGTGTTATGTGCGTCAAAAATACAATAAAAGAACAAAGTATTCGTTTAAAAACTTGTTTGTATGAAAAAAATCGTATTTTTGCACCCCATGAAAAAGACACCGACAATACTCATAACCCTATTCACAATCAGCCTATTGACCTGCTGTAGTTCATACGACAAGGTGCTCAAAAGCTCCGACTACGACGCCAAGTTCGAGGCTGCCATGAAGTATTACAACGAGCAACGGTGGAGCCGTGCCCGTCAACTCTTCGAAAACCTCACCCTCTACTACCGCGGCACCGAACACTCCGAGGACATCGCCTGGTACTATGGCCAATCACTCCTGAAGTCGACCTACTACTACAGCGCCGCCTACCAATTCAAGACTTTCTACAAACGCTACCCTTACAGCGAACGGGCCCAAGACGCGGCATTCCTCTCAGCTTACTGCAAATATATGGACTCGCCATCCTACACCCTCGACCAGTCGTCCACCAAGGAGGCCATCGCCGAGCTGGAACAGTTCGCCGACCGCTACCCTAACAGCCCCCACATACCTGAAGCCAACGCCTACCTCGACGAACTCCGCGGCAAAATGATGCAGAAAGACTTCGAGATCGCCATCGGATACTA
Source organism: Bacteroidales bacterium (assembly GCA_017448905.1). Lineage (GTDB taxonomy): Bacteria > Bacteroidota > Bacteroidia > Bacteroidales > P3 > Colimorpha. The sequence goes on from JAFSKP010000032.1 coordinate 11,476, forward strand.
CAACACCGAATCCTACCGCGCCGCTGTCGTCGCCCTCAACAACTTCCTCAACAACTACCCCGACTCCCCCAAACGCGAAGAAGCCATGTACACCATCATCAAGGCCGGCTTCGAATACGCCATCAACAGCCGCGAGGACAAGATGAAAGAACGCCTGCAACAAGTGGTCAACAACTTCGACAAATTCGCCGCGACATTCACCAACTCCAAGTACACATCCGACTGCCAGAACATATACACCCGCTGCAAAGCAGAACTCGCAAAACTTAACTAAATGAAGATTAAGGTTTAAGGTTTAAGGTTTAAGGGTTTAAGGTTTAAGGTTTAAGGTTTAAGGGTTTAAGGGTTAAGGTTTAAGGTTTAAGGTTTAAGGGTTAAGGGTTAAGGGTTAAGGTTTAAGGTTTAAGGTTTATGGTTTAAGGGGTTAAGGGTTAAAGGGTTAAAGGGTTAAGGGTTAAGGGTTTAAGGTTAAAGTCTTTTATCACTCATTATCAACAAGGTAATTGTCATTATTTTCACAACATATCTTTAATGTTACTAATCAAGCGTTCTATCATTCAAGCATTCAAACAATCAAACATTCAAACAATCAAGCATTCAAACAATCAAGCATTCAAACAATCAAACATTCAAGCATTCAATTCAAGCATTCAATTCAAGCATTCAATAATAATGGAAAACAAGAAAAACCGTACCACAAACACCACCATCACACGCGACATCGCACAGTTCAGCCAGGGCACCAACAACATCTACGAAACCGTCGCTCTCCTCTCCAAACGTTCCAACCAGATAGCCTCCGACATGAAACGCGAACTCCACAAGAAAATCGAGGAGTTCTCGTCGGGAATCGACACCATGGATGACGTCTACGAGAACCGCGAACAGATTGAGGTCGTACGCCACTACGAACTGATTCCGAAGCCCACTCTCCAGGCCATTCAGGAATTCCTTGACGGCGAAATCTACTACCGCAATCCAGCCAAAGAGGACCAGAACATGCAGCGCCTCGAGGCCATGGAAAACGAAACCATCGCCGAAACAGAGAAATAACATCTCCCCCACATGGCATCTCCTCTCAAGGACAAGCATATCATCGTTGGCATCAGCGGTGGTATTGCTGCTTATAAGGCTCCTCTCCTAGTCCGCCTCCTCATCAAGGCCGGCGCCGACGTGCGGTGTGCTGCCACTCCCCACGCCCTCCAGTTCGTGACCCCACTGACCCTCGAGACCCTCTCCGGCAACCCGGTATACACAGACCTCTTCGACCGCACCAACCCCCACTCAACCGAACACATCTCGCTGAAAGACTGGGCCGACATCATGGTCGTGGCTCCCGCCACTGCCAACATCATCGGCAAAGCGGCATGCGGCATCGCCGACGACGCCCTCTCCACGCTCCTCCTCTCCTTCCGCAAGACTACCTTCGTTTGCCCTGCAATGAACTCACAGATGCTCGAGAGTCCTGCCTACCGCCGCAACATCGCCACCCTGCGCAGCGACGGCATCATCGTCGTCGAAAGCCAGTGCGGACAGCTCGCATGCGGCACCGTCGGCGACGGTCGCATGGCCGAGCCCGAACAAATCATTGGACAGATGCAACTTGCCTTCTCCGGCGATGAACATGCCGCTCTCTCAGGCAAGCGCATCCTCATCACTGCCGGACCCACCTACGAGAAAATCGACTCCGTCAGGTTCATCGGCAACTTTTCATCAGGAAAGATGGGCTTCGCCATTGCCGAAGAGCTCTCTCGTCGCGGAGCCGAGGTCATCCTCGTCACCGGCCCCACCCACCTCGCCTCATCAAGCCCCAATATCAGACGCATCGATGTCCTCTCTGCCCGCGAGATGTACTCTGCCGCCACCGAAGTCTTCCCGTCGTGCCAGGCCGCCATACTCTCCGCCGCCGTCGCCGACTTCAGACCTGAGCATGTTGCCGACCACAAAATCAAAAAACAAAACGACACCGATGGCATGACCATCAGACTTGTACAGAACCCCGACATCCTAGCCTCTCTCGGAAACATGAAACGTGACGGCCAGATACTTGTCGGATTTGCCCTCGAGACCGACAACGAGATCGAGAATGCCAAAAAGAAACTGTCCAAAAAGAACCTCGACTTCATCGTTCTCAATTCACTCCACGACAAGGGTGCCGGATTCGGTCACGACACCAACAAGATTACCATCATCGACCGCGACGGCACAACAACTATCGGCGACCTCAAGCCGAAAACCGCCGTTGCCGCCGATATCGCCAACCACCTCGCATCTCTCCTGTAATCACCCCCCTATCAGCCGGACCCGACTGCCATCAATAATACAAGAAATGAAAACTGCCAAGCCCATTCTCATAGCCTCCGCCTCTGCAATCCTTTTGCTCATCACCCTCGTCTGCGCCACCGACAAGGACACCGTATCGACGCTGAACGCCTCCGGGCGTCGCATAGAAACCGTCAACAGCAATCCCAACATCTATAGCCCAAAGATTCCAGACCGTCTCGATTTCTGCGGCGAAAGCGTGCCACTCGACCTCTACTATGTGCGCGAGGCCCTCGACCGTGAACTCATCGTCAACACTTTCAGCCATACCTCCACGCTGCTCTACTTCAAACGTGCCCACCGCTATTTTCCCGTCATCGAGCCAATCCTCAAGAAAAACGGCATCCCCGACGACTTCAAATACCTCTGCGTCATCGAGAGTGGCCTCACCAACGCCACATCGCCGGCCAAAGCCCAAGGCTTCTGGCAATTCATCAAAGCCACAGGCCAGAAATACGGCCTCGAAATCAGCGACGAAATCGACATGCGCAACAACCTCGAGGCAGCCACCGAGGCCGCCTGCCGCTTCCTCAACACCCTCCACAGCAACCTGGGCAGCTGGACAGCAGCGGCAGCGGCCTACAACTGCGGCGAAGCGGGACTCTCGAAGAACATGCAGAAACAGTCCATCGACAACTACTACGACACACGCCTCAACAGCGAGACAAGCCGCTATGTCTACCGCATCATCGCCGTGAAACAGATAATGAAACACCCTCAGGACTACGGCTTCTTCCTCCGACCTTCCGACCTCTACCCCTCTATCCCCACCCGCGAGACAACCCTTTCCGGCCACAACGTCGACATCTATGCCTTTGCCAAAGACAACGGCTGCTCCTACAAGCTGTTCCGTGAGCTCAACCCCTGGATCACCACCGAGAAACTCACCAACAAGACCGGCAAGTCCTACTCCGTCAAGCTCCCCGTAAAAAACGGCACAGAGCTCAAGCATATCCGCTCCGACCGAGACAAGGGTTCCAATTTCATAACCGAAATGTAGCTGTCATGCCGAATCTCGAAATACTCGGTGCCAGAGAGCACAACCTCCAAAACGTCGACCTCATCATTCCCCGCAACAAGCTGGTCGTATTCACCGGCCTCAGTGGCAGCGGCAAGTCGTCGCTGGCCTTCGACACCATCTACGCCGAAGGCCAACGACGCTACATGGAGACCTTCTCGGCCTACGCCCGCCACTTCATCGGCAACATGGAACGCCCCGACGTCGATGCCATCAACGGCCTCAGCCCCGTCATCAGCATCGAGCAGAAAACCACCAACAAGAATCCCCGCTCCACCGTCGGCACCGTCACCGAAATCTACGACTTCGTCCGCCTCCTCTACGCCCGCGTCGCCGACGCCTACTCCCTCACCTCAGGCAAACGCATGGTCCGCTACAGCGAAAGCCAGATCCTCTCCATCATCCGCTCCGACTACGACGGCAAGGACATCATAGTGCTCGCACCTCTCGTCCGCAGCCGCAAAGGCCACTACCGCGAACTCTTCCAGCAGGTGGCGAAGAAAGGATTCCTCCGCGTCCGCGTCGATGGCGAAATCCGCGAGCTGACATACAACATGCAGGTCGACCGCTACAAGACCCACGACATCGAACTTGTCATCGACCGCATCCGCGTCAACGAGAAGAACCTCCAACGACTCGAAGAAGCTGTGAAGACCGCCTTCCGACACGGCAAGGGAATGCTCATGATTCTGGAGAATATCGTCACCAAAACCCTCCAAGACCCCCTGGGTGTCAACACACCCCAACCAAAACCGCGCTATTTCAGCCGACTGCTGATGGATCCTGACAGCGGCGTCTCCTATCCCGAGCCAGAACCCAACACCTTCTCGTTCAACTCCCCCTACGGTGCCTGCCCCCGCTGCAACGGCCTCGGCGAGGTGTCAGAAATCGACATCAGCAAAATCATCCCCGACCCTAAGAAAAGCATTCGCGACGGCGGCCTCGACATCCTAGGCAAATACTCGCCGACAAACTACCTCTACCGCCAACTCGAGAACATTGCCCGTCGATACCATTTCTCTCTCGACGACCCCATTGAAAGCCTCTCCGACGATGCCATGAACGCCATCCTCTACGGCACAAGCGACTACCTAGGCATCAGCGGCTCCGACGACAGCTCGTTCAACAGCGGTTTCCCTGGCATCGTCAACTACATCAACGAATTGTCTGCCGACGAACAGCCCGCAGCACTCCAGAAATGGGCTGCAAGCTTCATGAATACCGTGCCCTGCCCATCCTGCCACGGTCACAGGCTCAAACCCGAGTCGCTCTCATTCCGCATCGACGGCAAGAATATCGGCGAATTGGCATCGATGAACCTGACCGAATTCTACGACTGGGCTTCCTCTCTTGAGGAAAAACTCGATGCCAACAAGCGCGAAATAGCCCACGAAATCCTGCGCGAGATAACCACCCGCACCCGCTTCCTCATCGATGTCGGCGTCGGCTACCTGTCTCTCAACCGCAGCTCCAAGACGCTCAGCGGCGGCGAAAGCCAACGCATCCGCCTCGCCACTCAGATAGGCTCAAAACTTGTCAACGTCCTTTACATCCTCGACGAGCCATCCATCGGTCTGCACCAACGCGACAACCGTCGCCTCATCAATGCCCTCAAGGAGTTGCGCGACCTAGGCAACTCCGTCATCGTCGTCGAACACGACCGCGACATGATTCTCAACGCCGACTACGTCGTCGATATCGGTCCCGGAGCCGGGATTCGCGGCGGCAAGGTCGTTGCCGCCGGACCCCTCGACACCTTCCTGAAAAAAGACTCTCTCACCTGCAGATACCTCAACCGGAGCATCGACATCGACATCCCTCAGCGTCGCAGTATGGAGAATTGCAGCCACATCATCCTCGAAGGAGCCACCGGCAACAACCTGAAAAACGCCACTCTTGACATCCCCCTCGGCCTCTTTGTCTGCGTCACAGGCGTCAGCGGCAGCGGCAAATCAAGCCTCATCAACGAAACGCTGCATCCTATCCTGAACCAGCACTTTTATCATTCCCAGAAACGCCCTCTCCCCTACCGCAGCATCAAAGGCATTGAGAATATCGACAAGGTCATCGAAATCGACCAAGCCCCAATCGGCCGCACTCCACGCTCCAACCCGGCCACCTACGTCGGCATCTTCGACGACATCCGGCAGCTCTTCGCCCAGCTCCCCAGCGCCAAAATCCGCGGCTACAAACCGGGACGCTTCTCCTTCAACGTCGCCGGCGGACGCTGCGACACCTGCAAAGGCGCCGGACTTCGCACCATCGAGATGAACTTCCTCCCTGATGTTTTCATCAACTGCGAAGTGTGCAACGGCAAACGCTACAACCGTGAGACCCTGGAAATCCGCTACCGCGGCAAGTCCATCTCCGACATCCTCGACATGACCGTAGGCGAGGCCGTCGAATTCTTCGAACCCTATCCAAAAATCGCCCGCAAACTGCAGGCTGTCAAGGATGTCGGTCTCGGGTACATCACTCTCGGACAATCCTCTACCACCCTCAGCGGCGGTGAAGCCCAACGCATCAAGCTCGCCACCGAACTCGCCAAAGCCGACACAGGCAACACACTATACATCCTCGACGAACCCACTACAGGCCTCCATTTCGAGGACATACGCGTGCTGCTCGACGTGCTGCAGAAACTCGTCGACAAGGGCAACACCGTCCTTGTCATCGAACACAATATGGATGTCATCAAGGTAGCCGACTGGATCATCGACATCGGCCCCGACGGCGGCATAAACGGAGGCCAAGTGGTCTTCAACGGCACACCCGAACAACTGGCTCTCCAAAAAGATAACCACACAGGCTTTCACCTCGCCGAGGAACTGGCCGCAATGAAACCGTCAAGATGAACTCCCTGCTCACCGTCGTCTACCTCATTGCCGTACCCTGGGCCGTCGTCCGACTCTCCAAGCGTTGGACATGGATTGACAAGATCAGCCCCATGACTGTCCTCTACATCATCGGACTCGCCGTGGCCAACCTCATCCCCGATGGCAACCCACTCTTCAACATCGACCAGGACATCAACTCCCTCTTCAGCAACATCGCCGTCCCTTTGGCCATCCCCCTCATGCTTATGGGCTGCGACACCTCCCGGTGGCAGCTGTCCAAAGCCCTCAAGGTCTTCCTCTCCGGACTAGTGGCTGTGCTCATCGCCACCATAGCAGGTTTCTTCATCTTCAAACCCGAAAACGACTACCGCGGCTTCGCCCAAGTCTGCGCCGTGGCTACAGGCATCTACACTGGCGGCATTCCCAACATGGGCGCCATCAAACAGGCCGTAGCCATGCCCAACCAGACCTACCTCTACATCACCAGCTACGACCTCATCGTCACCGGCATCTACCTCCTCTTCATCATCTTTTTCGGCAAAACAGTATTCCGGCGGCTGCTACCACAGACGATGCCGACAAGCAACGGCGACAGCAGGACCGCAGAGGACACCGCTCCTGAACAGGATTCCGAAAGCGACAGACAAAAACCATTCGATGGCACGCATTGGAAAACAAGTCTCCTCGCCATAGCCATCACCCTCATTATCGCCGCCATCTCCTATGCCGTTTCGCTGCTCTTCTCCAGCGACAGCAGTGCAAACATGACGGTGCTGATACTGCTCCTCACCACACTCGCCATCGCTGCCTCTTTCCTGCCTCCTATGAAACGGCAGCAACAGTCTTTCGACCTGGGTCTCTACTGCGTCTACGTCTTCTGTCTCGCCATAGCCACAGCCTGCGACGTGCGACAGATGGACATCGCTGGAAGTCTCACCATTCTCTACTACCTCGGATTCATCATCTTAGGCTCGCTGCTATTGCAAATACTCTTCGCTCGCCTGCTCCATATCGACGGCGACTCCGTGATGGTTTGCAGCGTCGCCCTCATCAATTCGCCCCCCTTCGTGCCTCTCGCCGCCGCCCTGCTCGGCAACCGCGACATTGTCATCCTCGGCATCAGCGTCGGCCTCCTCGGCTACATGCTCGGCAACTACCTCGGCATCGGCATCTACCACCTCCTCCTCGCCATAGCCTGATGCATGGAACTCCTTGACTATCTCCATCTTGATATCTACTGGCAACCATTTCCTGCCATTCCTGGTTTTTGTCCAACTTTGTTCTTCCATTCTGTGTCTTTTGTGACAACTTTTATCAGTGCAAAATATTCCAATTTATTTTCGTACTTTTGCAAATTGAAATTTCAATGGAAGAATGCAACATGAGCAACGAAGAACTATCCGAGGAAGATGTTAAATTCCAGTATATAACACCTGCGATTATTGAAAAGGCAGGCTGGGAGAGGAAGAATATCCGCATGGAATATTCCTTCACCGACGGTAGAATTGTCTTTGCCGGACACGTACATCACAAGAAACAGCCCAAGTATGCCGACTACCTGCTCTTCGACGGCAACGTCAACTTCCCATACGCCATTGTGGAAGCCAAGAAAACCGACTGCGACCTGACCAAAGGCATCCAGCAAGCCATCGAATATGCGCAGATGCTCGACGTGCCGTTTGCCATCTCTTCCAACGGACTGGCCTTTCGTGAACATGACATGATTACCGGCGAGGAACGGGAATATGCAATGAACCAGTTCCCCACCTTGCAGCAGATGAAAGAGCGTGTCGCACGGGAGAAACAGCTCAGTACGAAGCAGCAGAACGAATTGGAAGTTCCCTACTTCTTCGACCAATATTCACACGAACCCAGATACTACCAACGTATTGCCATCAACCGTACCGTCGAGGCCATTGTGCGTGGACAGCAACGCATACTGCTTGTGATGGCAACAGGCACGGGCAAAACCTTTACTGCTTTCCAAATCATCTGGCGATTGCACAAGGCGGGATTGAAGAAACGCATACTCTATCTTGCCGACCGCAACGTGCTGATAGACCAAACCATGCAGCAGGATTTCAAGCCGTTCCAAAAGATAATGACCAAGGTGCAGGGCAAGCAACTGGACTCGGCCTACGAGATACACATGGCCTTGTACCAGCAGTTGGTATCGACCGATCCCGGCAAGCCCGACCCTTTCCGACAGTTCGACCCCGGTTTTTTCGACCTCGTCATCATCGACGAGTGCCACAGAGGCAGTGCCAAGGAGAACTCCACATGGCGAAAAGTGCTCAACTACTTCTCATCGGCCACCCAGATAGGTCTTACCGCCACGCCTAAATATGCCGAAGGAGCCAACAATATCGACTATTTCGGCGACCCGATATTCACCTACTCGCTCAAGCAAGGCATCGACGACGGATTCCTGGCACCCTACCGCGTAACGAAGTCGTTCATCAACGTTGACCTCGAAGGATTCGAGCCGCGGCGTGGCGACCTGATAGACCTCGGAACGAAAGAACTGCAAGACTTCTACAGCCGCAAGGACTTCGGGCGTGAGATCACTATCCAACTGCGGCAAAAGATAGTGGCCCGCCGCATCACCGACATGCTCCACTCTTTGGGTCGATACACCAAAACCATCATCTTCTGCCCCGACATTGACGAAGCCGGGCGGATGCGCGACCTGCTTGTGGAGCTGAACAAAGACCTCGTGAAACGCGACCCGCGCTACATCATGCGCATCACCAGCGACGACTACGAGGGCAAGAAGCAACTGGACAACTTCATCGACCCCGAATCGCTCTATCCGACCATAGTCACCACCTCGGAACTGCTCTCTACGGGTGTTGACTGCAAGACGTGCGGGCTAATAGTGATAGACAAGGAGATAGAGTCGATGACAAACTTCAAGCAAATTATCGGTCGTGGTACTCGCCTTTATCCACCCAAAGGCAAATTCATGTTCGACATACTCGATTTTCGCCAAGCCACCGACCTGTTCCACGACCCAGCATTCGACGGCGACACCATAGACCAACCTGTACCCCAGCCCTACGACCACGACGAAGACAATCCTCTGCCCGAAGCACACGAAGACCCCGAACCATACGGCGGCGGGAAGAAGAAACCGACTGGCGGCAAGCAGAAGAAAGCCCTCTTCCGTGGGCACGAGATTGAGATAGCACACGAGACAGTCTCGGTGATAGGGGCTGATGGCAAAACCCTCGAAACCACCAACCTCATCGACTTCACACGCCGCAACATCAGGCAGCAGTACGCCTCGCTTGACGAATTCCTGCACCGATGGCGTGGTGAGCAACGCAAGCAGATAATCATCGACGAGCTGAAAGAATACGACGTGCTGATTGATGCAGTGCGTGAAGCCAATCCCACATTGGCCGAGAGCGATGTGTTCGACATTATCTGCCATGTGGCCTACGGGCAGAAACCATTGACACGGCGCGAGCGGGCTGCCAAGGTGCGCAAGCAGGGTCTCTTTGCCAAATATGGCGAGCAAGCACGGCAAGTTTTAGAAGCGCTGCTCGACAAATACTCCGAGCAGGGCATCCTCAATATGGAAAACCTTGACATCCTTGAGCTCAGTCCATTCAAGCAAATCGGCACCCCGGTAAAGATTGTCAAACTCTTTGGCGGCAAACAGGAATACCTGGCAGCGGTAGCCGAACTGGAACAAGAACTATATCAAAACGTAGCATAACTCAGATATGGCAGTAAGCAACCTGATAAAACGATTGCAGAACATCATGCGCGGCGACGCCGGCATCAACGGCGATGCGCAGCGCATAGAGCAGATGACCTGGCTCTTCTTCCTGAAAGTGTACGACGCACAGGAGGAGGAATGGGAACTGAAACAAGACAACTTCCACTCCATCATACCCGAAGAGTTGCGCTGGCGCAACTGGGCGGCCAAGCGAAATACCGCCGACTCGCTGACAGGCAACGAACTGCTCGACTTTGTCAACAACCGGCTGTTCCCCACGCTCAAAGACCTGCCACTCACCCCGCAGTCGCCACGTTCGCAGTGGATAGTCAAAGAGGTGTTCTCCGACCTCAACCAGTATATGAAAGACGGCACCATGCTGCGGCAGGTGATTAACGTGATAGACGAGGTTGATTTCAGCGATGCCGCCGACCGCCACACCTTCGGCGACATCTACGAAGGCATACTGAAAGACCTGCAGTCGGCAGGCAATGCCGGTGAATTTTACACACCACGTGCGTTGACTGACTTCATCGTCCAGATGCTCAATCCCCGGCTTGGGGAACAGATGGGCGACTTCTCGTCGGGTACCGGTGGCTTCCTCACCTCCACGCTGGCGCACCTCGAAACGCAGTGCCACACACCACAGGACGAGCAACTGTGGCAGAACTCGGTGCGCGGCAAGGAGTGGAAACCCCTGCCCTACCTGCTCTCCATCACCAACCTGTTGCTACATGGCGTGGAAGCACCCGACATCGAACACGGCGACTCGCTGGGCATGCCCATGTCGTCCATCACCGCCAAAGACAAGGTGGATGTCATAGCCATGAACCCGCCCTACGGCGGAAGCACCACCGAGGCCACCAAGAAGAACTTCCCCACCGATGTACGCTCGTCGGAGACCGCCGACCTCTTCATGGTGCTCATCATGCGGCGGCTGAAAGAGCATGGCCGTGCCGGGGTCATCATCCCCGACGGGTTCCTCTTCGGCACCGACGGGGCCAAACTGGCCATCAAGACCGCGTTGCTGCGCGACTTCAACCTGCACACCATCATCCGCTTGCCGGGCAGCATCTTCTCGCCCTACACCAGCATCGCCACCAACATAGTCTTCTTTAACAACGAGGCCGCCGAGGGCTGCGGTGAGCAGTACAAGACCAAAGAGGTGTGGTTCTACCGCCTCGACATGCCTGAAGGCTACAAGCATTTTTCCAAGACCAAACCCATGCGCATGGAGCATTGCCAGCCCATCATAGACTGGTGGACCAATCGGCAGGAAATACAGGATGCCGACGGGGGCGACAAGTCGCGCCGCTTCACTGCCGAAGAGCTTATTGCCCTCAGCTGCAACTTCGACCAATGCAAGTTCCCCAAGGCCGAAGAAGAGATACTGCCCCCCGCCGAACTGCTGAAAAGCTATTATGCCCGCCGTCGCGAGCTGGACACCGAGATAGACCGCACACTGGCCGAGATACAGCAGATACTGGGAATTGACATCAACAAAGAAAACCAACAATGACCACAGAGCAAACATCCATAAGCAACATTGACAATGAGGAAATGTTGTTTGAGCGTATATCTTCACTCATAGAAGAGAGCAGAAAACAGGTTTCCAAGGCCATAAATACTGCGATGGTTTATACGTACTATGGCATAGGGCAATATATTGTAGAATTTGAGCAGAATGGGAATTACAGGGCTTCCTATGGGAAAGGCGTGTTGGAAAGGCTCTCTAAAAGACTGACGGAACAATTTGGTAAAGGTTGGTCGGTCGAAACCCTGACAAAGAGTAGGAAATTCTATCATACCTATGCAATTTCGTCTGCGACGCAGACGAAATCTGTACAAAAGACAAATTCGTCTGCGGTGCGGACGAAATTCATACCTGATTTCTCCCTCTCATGGAATCACTATCAGATATTAATGAGGATTGACAATCCCGACGAAAGGCAATTCTATGAGATAGAAGCGAAACGGCAAAATTGGGGATATAGATGGCTTCAGAGACAACAGGCCAGCAGTCTGTATGAGCGTCTGGCATTGAGTCGTGACAAAAATGAAGTCCTGCGTCTTGCCGAAGAGGGACAGACGGTGGAGAAGCCTTCCGATGTGGTTAAAAGTCCCATCACATTGGAGTTTCTGGGGCTGAAAACTGATAGCGCATACAGCGAGAGTCGACTTGAAAATGCAATAATAAGCAAATTGCAAACCTTCCTGTTGGAGATGGGAAAAGGTTTCCTTTTCGAGGCTCGGCAGAAACGATTCACATTCAACGAAGATAACTTTTATGTGGATTTGGTGCTGTACAATCGCATTTTGCAGTGCTATGTATTGGTGGATTTGAAAACAGACAAACTGACCCACCAGGATCTCGGACAGATGCAGATGTATGTCAATTACTTTGACCGATATGTAAGGCTTGACTTTGAGAAACCTACCATAGGAATACTTCTCTGCAAATCGAAAGAGGATGCTTTGGTGGAACTAACTCTGCCCAAGGATGCCAATATCTATGCCTCGGCCTACGAATTGTGTTTGCCCGACAAGAAACTGCTACAGGCGAAGGTAAAGGAATGGATTGCGGAGTACGAAGAACTGAACGGAGGCGAGCAATGAACGGCAAGCAACTCAAAAACAGCATTTTTCAGTGGGCCATACAGGGGCGGTTGGTGCCGCAAGACCCTGCTGACGAGCCGGCCAGCGTGTTGTTGGAACGCATTCGGCAGGAGAAAGCGCGCCTGGTGAAAGAGGGAAAAATCAAACGAGACAAAACCGAAACCATCATATACCGCGGTGCCGGTAATTCCCATTATGAGAAGTCGGCAGCATAATTCCGAGACAACGATGAACAACAAACTGAACAGACTGCTTACCGAGCGAGCCGAACTGGATAGAACACTGGCCGACAAGCTCCAAAAATCAATACTTCAAGAGGCCATACAAGGGCGACTTGTGCCACAAGACCCCACGGACGAGCCTGTCGAAAAGCTGCTTGAACGGATACGAGCCGAGAAGAAACGCCTGGTTGCAGAAGGTAAACTGAAGGCAAAAGATGTAACGAATTCCGTTATCTTCGTTGGTGACGATAACAGGCATTATGAGAAGGTGGGGAAGGAAACTGTTGATATTACGGACAGTATACCTTTCGAGATACCCGGAAGCTGGCGGTGGGCAAGGATTGGTGATATTTTTGCCCACAACAATGGTAAACAGTTGAATAAAGGTAATTCATCAGGCATAATGATGGAATATATAACCACGTCGAATCTTTATTGGGACGGGTTTATACTACAGAATCTCAAGCGAATGCCATTTGAGGAGAATGAAGTGGAACGTTGCCAAGCAATCAAGGGGGATTTGCTTGTCTGTGAAGGTGGAGATGTAGGAAGAAGTTGCATCTGGAATTACGACTTTCCGATTATGCTTCAAAACCATATTCACAAGTTAAGAGCGTACAATACGGTATTAACCAAATACTTCTACTACACATTCTACTTCTACAACCTTATTGGCATAATCGGCGGGAAAGGTATAGGCATTCAGGGGTTCTCTTCCAAGGCACTGCATAATACACTTGTACCAGTACCACCAATAGAAGAACAACAAAGAATAGTTGGCAAGGTTGAAGAACTATTTGTCAAGATTAATGGCCGATAGAAGTTGTTCTATCTTTTCCGTCATACGGATTTGTTCTTCAATTGGAGGAATGCCTATTAGCAAGTTGTAGAAGATGTCTTTGTTAAGGTGCGGAATTGCAGCACATTTCTTTGAGTTGCGCAACTTGTCTTTGTAGAACATTATGAAATAGAGTACGTAAGGCAGGTGCATCTCGGAACTAACCCACAGTTGTTTGAATGTGCTGCCCATATAGCCATCACACGGCACGGAGAATACCTCGCCAGAGTTTTCACCATCCACGAGGATGATATTGTCGCCTTTCGTTACAAACTTACCTTTGTCAAGGTAATCCCCACATGATTTGCCTCGGAGGTATTTTGCATCAAGGCATACTTGCTTGCCCTCTTTGCGAAGGCCATCTGTCAGTCGGCACATATCGGACAGACGAACCACTTGCCATGATTTTGGAAGCTCATACTCGCTGGCAACCTCTATTACACTATCGCCCACCTTCTCATAATGCCTGTTATCGGCACTGAACGACGGACGATGTTTTGTATCTTTGGAGCGATTGTACAATTAAAAAAACAGATGATTATGTTACAACAATTCAAAGAACACTTGGAGGGACAGGGGATGTCGGCCAATACGGTGGCGGCATACGCCTATGCTGTCGAGGAGTACGAAAGTCAGCACCAAGAGCTGACAAAGACAAGTCTGACGCTGCACAAGAACTACCTGACGGAACACTACAGCCCCCGGACGGTGAACCTTCGCCTACAGGCGCTGAACCGATACCTACGCTTCTGCGGCAAGGAGGAGTGGCACCTGAAATCGGTGAAGGTGCAACAACGACCCTATCTGGAGAATGTCATCAGCGAGGCTGACTACGAATACCTGAAAACCTGCCTGCTGCGGGACGACAACCGCGACTGGTACTTTGTGGTGCGGTTCCTTGCCGCCACGGGGGCAAGGGTGAGCGAGCTGCTACAGATAAAGGCCGAACACGTGAGTCTGGGATATATAGACCTATACGGGAAAGGCGGTAAAGTGCGAAGGATATACATTCCTCACAAACTGCAAACGGAGGCTGCCGAATGGCTAACGGCACGTGGGCAGACCTCAGGATACCTGTTCCTCAACCGCGAGGGCGGACGCATCACCGCTCGCGGCATAGCACAACAACTGAAAAACATCGCTGTGCGCTATGGCATAGATACAAAAGTAGTGTATCCTCACTCGTTCCGTCACCGCTTTGCGAAGAACTTCATCGACCGATGCAACGACATAGCATTGCTGGCCGACCTGATGGGGCACGAGAGCATAGAGACCACCCGCATCTACCTGCGCCGCACCGCCAGCGAGCAACGGCAAGTGGTGGACGAGGTGGTGTTCTGGTAGGCACTGGCCTAATTGCAAGCATCGTACCGCATCACTCTCGCCTTCACCTCTTCCGGTATCGCCGCGCTCGTCCCTGTACTGCGACTGTAGCCAGACATCACCGTGCTACATGTCGCACAGGCTTCCCCAGTGTCGCTGTTTATCACTTGCTGCTTGACGCGAAGGCTTTTATGCCCCCAGTTAGAAATCTGTGTTGTCACCGCTATATGGTCCTGCCAACGTATCTGGCTATGAAAATCGACCTCTACATGGACCACGACGACACAGAAATCACCCTCGTCAGGTCTGACCGGCAAGCCAGCCTCCGAAAAATAGGTCGACTTCCCCAAGTCAAAAAACTCCATGATGACGGCATTGTTCACATGCCCCATCATGTCTATATCATTGAAACGCAGCTGTAATGGTAATGTATGCATATTATCATCTCTTGTTTAGCGAAAAAAAGAACTCTAGTCCGCCGCCTTCGCGGTTCCGCACGTATATCTCGCCCCCATGAAACAAAACGGCATGCTTGACAATCGATAATCCCAGTCCGGTGCCGCCATTCTTGCGGCTGCGTCCGTCATCAATACGCAGAAACCGATCGAAGAGTTTGGGCAGATATTTGTTGTCGACGCCTCTGCCTGTGTCGTAGAAATGGATATAGTAACGCTCGTCATCCTTGCGGTAGCATTCTATCGTGACCTCGCTCCCGTCACCGGCGTATGAAATCGAATTCTCAAGCAGATTCCTGAAAATGCAATATACAAGACTATGATTGCCAACAATATTCATTGGCTTTGGAAGCATATTCCCTACCGTGATGCCATGCGTATGTGCTGCTTCCTCCAATTCCATGACAGCCTCGTCGGCAATGTCGTCTACCGAAAGCCTCTCCTTGGGGAAAAGGTCTGACGACTCCTCTAGCTTGTTGATCAGCGATACATCGTTGATAAGGTCAGAGAGACGCAATGTCTGCGAATAGCAGCGTTCCAGGAAGAATTTCCGCTTATCCTCATCCACCGGCTTGTCGCCAAGAAGTATCTCAAGGTAGCCTCTGATGCTGCTGACGGGAGTCTTCAGCTCATGCGAGATATTGCTGGTCATTTCCTGCTTCAGCTGCCGGTTATGCTCCTGTTCATGGATAATCTGCTTCTTCGACTCCTCCAATGAATGCGCAAGCTCTTGAAGCCGGTGTATCAGTCTCCGCTGCCGGATGTGGTTGATACCCAACCCCACAGCGAGTAGCAGAATAACCGCGACAACAATATATGCATATATCGGTATTGTCATGACTGCCTGCCACAAAAGCTATTCCATGTAAAAAGTATATCCATAACCAGTATGGTTGACTATGCACTCGCCGTATTTCCCGAGTTTCTTCCGCAGCCGCGCTATATGCACATCCACCGACCGGTCGCCGACATAC
Source organism: Bacteroidales bacterium (assembly GCA_017448905.1). Taxonomy (GTDB): domain Bacteria; phylum Bacteroidota; class Bacteroidia; order Bacteroidales; family P3; genus Colimorpha. Next base: position 27,807 of record JAFSKP010000032.1, read on the forward strand.
GTGTCCTCATCCCACACACTGTCGATTATCTGCTGCCGCGTGAAGTGTCGCTCTCTGTTTTCTATCAGCAGAAACAGTATCCGGTACTCCTTCCTGGTAAGTGGCACTCTTAAGCCTCCTAACGTCACACTTTTCGTCTCGGTATCTATTGCCAACTCTCCTATCGTCAGCACCACTCTCCCTGCCTGCAATGTGGTCGTGCTGCGTTTCAGAACGGCCCTTATCCTCGCCAACACTGTGGGAAAGGAAAACGGCTTGGTTATGTAGTCGTCTCCTCCTGCCGAGAATCCGTCGAGCAGGTCGTTTTCGGTGTTTTTCGCCGTGAGGAATATTATCGGCGTTTGGTCTCCGCTCTCACGCAATTGACGTGCCATATCTAGGCCCGACATACTCTCCATCATGACATCCAGCAGAATCAGCTCATACCGCGACTCTCCCTCCATCATCTGGAGTGCCTGTTCGGCCGACAATGCACGTTCAACTTCAAAGCCCTCGTTCTCAAGGTTGAAACCAAGGATTTCGCAGATGTCCGGTTCGTCGTCGACTACGAGAATGCGAGCCATCCTTATTGGTTGAGCAATGTCTTGACAATCTCGGAGACCACCCTGTTGTCGGCCTTCCCTGCAAAAAACTTGGAGGCCTGCCCCATGACGCGTCCCATGTCCTTGGGAGATGTCGCTCCGACTTCGGCAATGATTCTCTTCAACTCTGTCTCAATTTCCTCTCTCGAGAGCTGCTTGGGCAGATAACGCTCTATGATGCCTGCCTGGAAAAGCTCATCGTCGGCAAGGTCCTGACGGTTCTGCTGCACGTAGATGTCGGCTGCCTCCTTGCGTTGCTTCACAAGCTTCTGGAGCATGGCGATTTCGGCAGATTCACTCACCTCGCCGTTGACGGCATCTTTCCCAGTCTTGAGAAGAAGGATCGCCGACTTTATTGCACGTAATGACTCAAGGACATCTTTCTCTTTGTTGAGCATAGCCTGCTTGATGTCGTTGTTGATTTGGATTTCAAGGCTCATAATTGTTTGTTTTTCAATTAATCTAAATCGTCTAGACTGTCCAGATTGTCTAGACTGTCTAGAAAACTGCGAAAAAGGGAAGCACTTGAAGCACTTCCCTAAATCTGTGGCATCGACTGGAATTGAACCAGTGACACAAGGATTTTCAGT
>JAFSKP010000002.1 GCA_017448905.1 Bacteroidales bacterium
GACGACCTCAACCGCCAAGTGGAGAATTGCTTGAATGCGTTAATGCACTCAAGCAATCAAGCAATAAACAATCAAGCAATCAAGCAATCAAGCAATCAAGCACTAAACACTCAAGCAATCAAGCAATCAAGCAATCAAGCAATCTACCACCGTCCTTCCTGGGACGAGTACTTCATGGAACTCGCCGACACCGCCGCCAAGCGAGCCACCTGCGACCGCGGCCGCTCGGGATGCGTCATCGTCAAGGACCGCCAGCTGCTCGTCACCGGCTATGTCGGCTCCCCCTCAGGTCTCCCCCACTGCGACGAGGTGGGCCACCTTTTCCACAAGACCATCAACCCCGACGGCACCGTCAGCAACCATTGCGTCCGCACCGTCCATGCCGAGCAGAACGCCATCTGCCAGGCCGCCCGCCGCGGCATCGCCCTCGACGGCGCCACCCTCTATTGCCGCATGACCCCCTGCCGCACCTGCGCCATGCTCATCATCAACTGCGGCATCAAGCGCGTCGTCTGCGAATACAAGTACCACTGCGGCCAGGAGAGCGAAGAGCTTTTCAGCCAAGCAGGCATCAAGCTCGACTTCTTCCACGACGAGGTGATGCAGTACGAAAACCAATGATATTGCTTGATTGCGTGATTGCGTGATTACGTGATTGCCTGAGTAATACGTCTCCTCCGCAGCATCGCTCTTCATGTTCTGCGGCAGCAACGACGTTGGCGGCCACTGGTCCCTAGCCATCGGTCCTGAAATCAGCAACGACATCAGCAGCCTCTTTGTACGCTACCACATGCGTGCCACCAATGCCAACGCACGTATCGAGGTGGGTGTCTGCGACGACACTTCGCTCTACGACAACAACTTCACCCCCATCGATACCATCACCGTGACCGAAGCGAACAGCTGGCAGCAGAAAGTCTCAAGCCATCTGAGCCGATACAGCGGCACTGGCCGTCACATCGCCTTCCGCATGTCTCGCAGCCTCCAGCCGGAAAACTCCGTGACTATCTATATTGACAACCTGATTATCGAGCCCTGCGGCATCTGGCAAACCAGCCGCCGCGAGCGCGGTATGCAACGGCATCACCCGCGAGCAGACCGGCATCGACGCCTCCACCCTCGCTCGCAACGCACATGCCATCGACCTCTGCGAAGGCTTTGAAGACAATGGAGACAATATCCCCTCTGGCTGGCGACGACCCACAACGTACGACAACACACCGCGCGCCTACACCTCAGCTGCATACACCGGTTCGCGCGGACTTTTCTTCAGACCCTATTACGCCTCGACAAAACCCATTGCCGTTCTTCCGCGCATCGACACCATCGATATAAACCAACTCTCGCTGTCGTTCATGCTCCGCAGCAGTAGTTATGACGGACTGGCCACGGGCGGCATGCCCTCGGGCTGGAGCCGCCCGAGGATGTACGACAGCCGTCCCCGCATCTGGAACGACCATAACCGCAGCGGCGACCGCTCCCTTCAGCTCCGCGCCTACGGCAACCTCAACTACAACCACTCTGTCGCCGTGATGCCCATGTTCGATGTCGACAGCGTGAGGGGACTTTACGTATATTTTTATGCCTATGGGACAAACAACTACAACCCTCGAATCCAGGTGGGTGTAATGGACAATCCCAACGACGAGAGTACATTCACCCCAGTTCGTACAGAAACGCTCAACGCGCCAAAGCTTCACCACCACTGATGAACCCCTGCAGAGCAGCTATTGCTACGGGTTCGAGGATATTGACAACTACGGATATCCAAGCCGCTGGACCCGCCCCGAGACATACAATTCCACCCCACCCCCCTACCATCGACTTCGAACTCACCATCTACAGCCGCAGCGGCCTCCTCATATTCAAGACCAAAGACCCGCTGGCCTCATGGGACGGCACCTACGAAGGGCACCCTTGCCCACAAGCCAACTACGTCTGGATCACGACCTACACGACAAAAGAAAGCCCCCGTGTACCGCAGGTACAAAAGGGCTCTGTGCTGCTGCTGCGCTAATCACGATTCACTCCTCCCTCTCCGGAACGGAGAAACCCACATCGTCACTTCCCCACGCAGAAGCGAGAGAATATCGACGAGAGTACCTCGTCGGAGGTAACCTTTCCGGTGATGGTACCCAAATGGTAGAGGGCGTCGCGAAGGTTGATGACCACCAGGTCGGGGGTCAGTCCGGCGTCAAGGTCTTTCTGCACCTCGCCAAGGGCGGCGAGCACCCTCTGCATCGCCTCGTAGTGGCGTGCATTGGTCAGGAGAACCCCGTCGTTCTGAGAGGCATCCTTCCGTGCAACCTTTACAAGGCTTTGCATCAAACTGTCAATGCCAATACCCTCCTTGGCAGAAACGATATGTCCGGAAGGGTTGCTTTCATGAGGCAGGTCGCATTTGTTATGGACAACGAACAAATGCTTTTCTCTCATATCGCACTGATCTGTGATATAAGTGATATCCCCTATCGCCGATTCAGTGAAAGGGACCGTGACAGGATGTACATATAGTATGATGCTTGCCTGTTGGGCAGACTTGATTGCACGCTTAAAGCCAAGGTCTTCTATAGGGTCGACACTTTTGCGAAGACCGGCAGTGTCGATGAAGCGGAACGTGATGCCGTCGATGGTCATCGTCTCCTCTATCGTATCGCGCGTCGTGCCGGGGATGTCGCTGACTATGGCACGGTCTTCTTTCAGCAAAGCGTTGAGCAGCGAGGACTTGCCGGCATTAGGACGGCCAACGATGGCCACAGGGATGCCATGCTTAACGGCGTTGCCCATCTGAAACGAGTCCACCAACTTCCCTACGCGGTCTTTGAGGTCGGCGACCATGTGCGAAACCCTGTCGCGCGAGACGAACTCCAGGTCCTCGTCGCTGAAGTCCAGTTCCAGCTCAAGGAGTGCCGTAGCGTCGATAAGCTGCTGACGCAGAGACTCCAATTCCAACGCATATCCGCCACGCATCTGGCTGATGGCCAAGCGATGAGACAATCCGGAACGCGATTCGACAAGATCGGCTACAGCCTCCGCCTGCGAGAGGTCGAGACGTCCGTTCATAAAAGCCCTCTGCGTGAACTCGCCAGGCTCCGCAAGCCTCGCTCCCGCATCGATGAAAAGCTGTAGTACACGCTGCTGAATGAACATAGAGCCATGGCAACTCACCTCCACCACATCCTCGCCCGTGTATGAGTGCGGCCCTTCAAAAAAGGTAGCCACCACTTCGTCGACAAGCTCATCGTCGTCACGGAGTTCGCAAAAAGTAGCCATTCGCGGAGATAGCCTCCTGTTCAGGAATCTCTCAGCCAACACATTGGCATCCCTGCCAGAAAGCCTGACAACAGCGATACCACCAACTCCAGGAGCCGTACTGACAGCACAGATGATGTTCATGTTTGATTGCTTGAGTGTTTGATTGCTTGAGTGTTTGATTGCTTGAGTGTTTGATTGCTTTCGTGTCACTGGTCACCGGTCACTGGTCACTACTCACTTATCTCCAGCAATATATTGTTCACCAAAGAGTTCTTTCATCTCGTCATCAGTGAACCCCATGTCTACCTTCATCTTGTACATGTTGGGGTAGCTGAGGACTTCGCTGACAAAAAGAAGCATCAACAGCATTATCAGCGTATTTTCACGTGTGACGACAACAATAGCACCTATTATTGCAGTAGCGAAGAGCGAAAAATAATAAATATTGGACACAAGCCTCTGATATCCTTTGAGTTTCTCCTCCACGCCGTCGGTCTGACGTAGCCGCGGCGTTCCCTTGCGCAAAGAGAAAAGCACAAATGCCACCATACCGACACCAACCACCAGCCCAACGATAAGGAACAGATGACGCGTATAGTCGTTCATAGTGATGGTCCTCAGCCATACGTACTTGTCGAGGTAGTGCTCCGCCACAACGGCAATGCAAAGCAGCAGCGAGCCATAAAGGCCAATGTTGGCCGCGAGTCTGATTTTCTTTATGTATTCTGTCATTGGTTTCAGGTTTCGGGTTGGTAAGCAGGCGTCCACGCCTGCGACTTCAAGTTTATAGTTTTGGTTTCAAGAATTTGGCGGTGTAAGAATCATTGCATTTCACCAAGCCTTCGGGAGTGCCGGCAAAAACCACATTGCCGCCATCGTTGCCTCCTTCGGGTCCCATGTCGATAATCCAGTCGGCCTGCTTGATGATGTCGGGATGATGCTCGATGACGACAATGCTGTGGCCGTTCTCGACGAGGGTCGCGAACGACTTGAGCAGTTTCTGGATGTCGTGGAAATGGAGTCCCGTCGAGGGCTCGTCGAAAATGAAGAGGCGGGGTCTCTCGCTCTCGCCCTTGATGAGGAACGAAGCCAGCTTGATTCGCTGTGCCTCGCCGCCACTCAGTGAGCTGGAACTCTGTCCCATTTTCAGGTAGCCTAGACCGACATCCTGAAGGGGCTGCAGCCGGTTCCCTATCTGGTGGCACACAGGCTTGTAGGCATCCTCGGCGTTGTCGGGATTGAAGAAGTCGACAGCCTGGTCCACAGTCATATCCAGCACCTCGCTGATATTCTTCCCATGGTACACCACCTCGAGGGTGTCGCTCTGGAAACGTGTGCCGTGGCATTCCTCACAGACCAGATGGACATCGGCCATAAACTGCATGCCTATAGTGACATAACCCTCGCCCTGGCAGGTCTCGCAGCGGCCGCCCTCGACGTTGAACGAGAAGTAGCCGGCCTTGTATCCACGAGTCTTAGCCAGTGGCTGCATGGCAAAGAGCTGGCGTATCTCGTCGTAGGCCTTCATGTATGTGGCGGGGTTACTGCGTGTCGAGCGACCTATGGGGTTCTGGTCGACCATCTCCACACCGCTGATGCGGTTCAAGTCGCCTCCCACTGAGCGGCATTTGCCGACATAGAGGTCGTTGCCGTCGAAACGCCGTTGCAGCACGTCGTAGAGCACATGCTTCACCAAGCTCGTCTTGCCCGACCCTGAGACGCCCGTAACTACCGTCAGCACACCCAAAGGAATATCCACATCAATGCGTTTCAGGTTATTGCAATAAACGCCCCGCAACTCGATACGGTCACGCCACGGACGTCGCGACTTGGGGACCTCGATGCACCGTTCGCCCAACAGGTATTGGGCTGTCAGGGAATTCTGAATTTTGAACTTTGACTTCAGAATTTGAGTATTCTCAATTTCCAATTTCCTGTTTTCAATTTCCAATACCACCTCGCCGCCAAGGCGGCCCGCCCCCGGTCCGATGTCGATGATGTAGTCGGCCGAACGGATGATGTCTTCGTCGTGTTCCACTACGATGACGGTGTTGCCCAAGTCACGCAGACGTTTCAGCACGTCAATAAGCTGCCCCGTGTCGCGCGAGTGAAGCCCTATCGAAGGTTCGTCGAGGATATACATCGACCCCACCAGCGAGCTCCCCAGCGAGGTGGCGAGGTTGATACGTTGGCTCTCGCCACCGCTGAGGGTGTTGGAGAGACGGCTCAAGGTCAAGTATCCAAGCCCCACATCGAGCAGGTAGCCCACACGGCTGCGGAGCTCCTTCATGATGCGCTCTGTCAGCTTGAGCTCATAGTCGGTCAATTCCATCACTTCCAGAAACCGTGCCAACTCGCTTACCGGCATGTCCGTAAGTTCGGTGATGGAGCGTCCACAGACCTTCACATACTGGGCATCCTTGCGGAGCCGCGAGCCGTGGCAGTCAGGACAGGTGGTCTTGCCCCTAAAGCGTGCCAACATGACGCGGTACTGGATCTTATAGCTCTGGCTTTCGACCCACTTGAAGAAGCCGTCGATGCCCTCCCATGTGCCGTCGCCTCTCCACAGGAGGCGACGCTCCTCGTCGGAGAGGTCGCAATAGGGGGTGTGTATCGGGAAATCGACATGCGACGCATAGCGGATGAAATGCGACTTCCACTCCGACATCTTCTCGCCCTTCCAGCAGGTCACAGCATCCTCATATACCGACAATTGCTTATTAGGAACGACGACATCCTCGTCGATGCCGATAACATTGCCATAGCCCTGGCAGCGTGGACAAGCACCGTATGGATTATTGAAGCTGAAAAAGTTGGGATTCGGTTTTTCGAACTTGATGCCATCAGCTTCGAAGCGGTTGGAGAAGTCCTGGTACGCGGGCGTCTCGCCCGCGGCAAGTGTCACTCTGCACGCCCCTCTTCCCTCGAAGAATGCCGTCTGCACCGACTCCGAGACTCGTGCCACCTGGTCGTCGTCGCCATGACGCACCGTGATGCGGTCAACGAGGAGAAAAACATCGTTGAATTGTTGAGTTGTTAAGTTGTTGAGTTGTTGAGCAGCGAGCAGGTCTTCAATCTTAACAACCGTTCCTGCTATCGACACACGCATAAAACCCTCCTGATGAAGGATTTCCAGCTGAGCGCGAAGCGGCCGCTTATCGGTGGCTTCAAGCGGGGAAAGCAACATCACCTTGCCGCCCTCATCGAGAGAATAGATGTAGTCAACGACATCCGACACACTGTGGCGCCTGACCTCCACGCCCGAGATGGGCGAATAGGTGCGGCCTATGCGAGCATATAGCAGTTTGAGATACTCATAGATTTCGGTAGATGTACCGACCGTCGAACGAGGATTTGACGTGTTCACTTTCTGCTCGATGGCGATGGCAGGGGCTACGCCGAGAATATAGTCGACCTCGGGTTTGCTCATGCGCCCCATGAACTGGCGTGCATAGCTGCTGAGGCTCTCCACGTAGCGACGTTGCCCCTCGGCATAGAGGGTATCGAACGCCAGCGACGACTTGCCGCTGCCGCTCACGCCGGTGATGACCACCAGCTTGTTGCGCGGAATACGCACATCGATGTTCTTGAGGTTGTTGACCCGTGCCCCTTTGATGATGATATAGTTGTCTTCCTCTTTTTTCTTCACTTTTCAACAGATTTGGAATAGTTAATAACGCAAAAAGATGTCTAAAAATTGTGTCTTGATACAACATTTTGACTTATCAATCCTATTCCTTTCGGTTGTATTGTGTCTCACAACAGTTCCGCGCCTTTCTGTTTTGACGCCAATCGCAGTTGTCAACATGTCTTTGCATCGTCGTTTGCAAGCAGTCCTGACAATAGGCAAGCGAAAAAACGTCGTTTTTTAGTTACCGCAGAAAGTTGGCTGACGGGGCCGCGCACTCCGTGCGTCGCCGGCCCCGCCTCCCAACTTTTTGCCCGTCGCGGGGGAACGGAACAAGGTTTAGTTCTGACACACAGCGCGGACCGAGAACCCGTAGTAGCGGTAGTAGTAGTAGAACATGCGCTGGAAGTCCGAATTGAAGTCGAAGTACCACGCGTCGAACGGGTAGTCCGTGCCGAGCGACGAGGATCAGTAGTCGCCGTAGCTGCCGGCGTCGTTGAGCTCATCGTCCCAGCGGCAGCCGGCGGCGGGCAGGAAGAGACTTTTGCCATTAGATGCTGTGAACTTGCGGCCTTTGACACCGTTCTGCGTCGTCCATGCCGAGGTGGTGTTGTTAATCAACTCTCGCCATTCGTCGGCGGTCGGCATGCGAGCACCGCTGCCGAGAGCCTGCGTGGCGGCATCGTCCATCGCCTCCAGCACCGTCAGGTTGTCGGTGAAACCGTTGTAGCCGTAGCTGCCCATGCTGCAGTACTTGGTCAGCTGGTCATAGCCGCCGTTGCAGTAGCGGTAGGTGCTC